>NZ_JBWPVO010000016.1:0-83166 GCF_056590155.1 Isoptericola sp. GX10416
GGATCGACGCACCCATCTCCTCAGCACCCGCAGCCACCGTCTGCACGTTCTGCGACACCTGCTCCGCCGCCGACGCCACGACACCCGACTGGGCCGCGGTCTCCTCAGAGCCGGCGGAGAACTGGGTCCCGGTCGCGGACAGCTGCGCCGTCGCCGCAGCGACGGCCTCGGACGTCCCCGCCACCTCGGCGATGATCCCCCTCAGGTTGTCCTGCGCGGTCCTCAGCGCACGAGCCATCTGGCCCAGCTCGTCCTGGCTGTCGACGTCCGGGTGCACGGTGAGGTCGCCTGCGGCGAGCGCTCCGAGCGAGTGCTGCACCTGACGGGCGGAGCGGCGGACGCTGTTCGCCACACGGACGCCGTACACCACCGAGATCAGGAGACCGCCGGCCGCGAACACGATCATCAGCACGCGGGTCCGCGACGCGTTGTCGGCCGCGTCGTTCGCGACGGTGTCGAGGTAGGCGTACACACCGTCGCCCGAGGCGGTGAGCGCGGCACGGTAGGACTCGATGATCTCGTCGTTCGCGGACTGGATCTCCGCGGTCACGTCGTTGGCGTCGACGGCCGGCAAGAGCGTCGAGTCACGGAACTCGAGCCACTGAGCCCAGGAGCTCTTGAACTCGTCCCAGCTCGGCTCCTGAACCCCTGCCGCGTCGAGCGTCGCATCGATCGCGGCGATCTGCTCGGCGACCCCGGAGTCCGTCTCGGCCATCTGCTCGACCGTCGCCGCACGAGCCTCCCCCTCGACGATGTCGTACTGGTACGTCAGCCGCCACGCCTCCTGGGTGCCGTGGTCCACCATCGCGTTGCCGCGCAGCAGCGAGTCAGCCACGCCCGCGACCGATGCCGTGTCGGCGGACGCGAAGCGAAGGCTCTGCACCGCGAAGCCGACGACGAGGACGAGCACGGCGGCGAGGACGCCGAGTGCGGTGAGGATCTTCGTTCGGACGGAGAGGTCGGTGAAGCGGCGCCGACGGGCGCCCGGCGTGGAGATCTCGGACATGGGGGCTCCTGACAGGGACGAGGAAGGAAGGAGAGGGCTAGCGGGCGTGCTCACGAGGCGGCGGCGTCGACGTCGAGCGCGAGCAGCAACCGGTCGGAGAGCTTGTAGGTGCCGCGGATCACGGCCCGCAGCTGGTCGGGGAGCGTCTGGGGCGGGGCCTCGAACTGCTCGTCGTCGACCGTGAGGACGTCGCCGATGCGGTCGACGAGGAGACTCACGGTCTCGTCGCCGACGAAGACGACGACCATCATCTGGTCGTCCTCGCGCGGCGGCATCCCGAGGCGTCGGCGCAGGTCGACGGAGAGCACGACCTGTCCGCGCAGGTTGACGAGACCGGCCACGTCGTCGGGCGCGAGCGGCACGTTGGTGCGCGCCCGGCCCGGCAGGACCTCCTGGACCTGGTCGACGAGGATCCCGCACAGCCGGTCGGCCAGCGTGAACGTCACGAGCTGAGTGGTCATCGGGCACCTGCCAGCGACGGACCGTGGTCGGCCGTCGCGTCGTCGGGATCGGTGAGCTCGTCGAAGCCGCCGGCTTCGAGGTCGTCGAAGAAGCCAGGGTCGGCCGCCTGGACGGCGCTGCGGACGTCGAGCAGCTCGGTGACACGGTCCTTGAGCACGGTGGAGCCGAGCAGCCCCTGGTCGTCGATGTCGCTGCGCCGCTGCGCGTCGTCCTCGACGATGTCGACGATCTCGGTGACGGCCATCGCGATGCTGCGGCCGCCGCGCGTGTAGACCACGACGTCGAGCTCGTCGGACGACAGGCCACCCCCGGCCCCGAGCAGCTGGTCCAGCCGCACCAGGGCCAGCAGAGCCCCGCGGTACTGCAAGACCTCGCGGGCCCCGACCCGTTCGATCCGGTCCGCACGGATCCGCTCGAGGCGGGTGACCGCGGCCAGCGGGATCGCGACGCGGCGGTCCCCCGCCCCGACCACGAGCATCTGCTCCGTGGCCCCGGCGCCCTGGGCGACGTCTCGCACGTGCGCGCGGGCGAGGCCTGCGGCGTCGGCGGTGAGCACCCGGCGCGCGATCGCCTGGAGATCGAGGATGAGTGCCACCTTGCCGTCACCCAGCACGGTCGCGCCCGCATACATGCCGATCTGCTTGAGCCGGCTGGCGATCGCCTTGACGACGATCTCCTCCATGTTCAGGACGCGGTCCACGATGACGCCGAAGCGCTGGTCGTCGGCCTCGACGACGGCGATCACGCGGTCGTCGCCGGGCTCGAGGCCCAGCACCTCCGCCAGGGAGATCAGGGGCAGCAGGGCGCCGCGCAGCCGGAAGACCGGGGCAGAACCCACGTGCTCGATCCGGCCCTGCTGGTCGCCGAGGGCCACCAGCTCCAGCAGGCTGACCTGCGGGATCGCGTAGACCGAGCCCCCGCACGTGACCGTGAGGGCAGGCATGATGGCCAGCGTCAGCGGGATGCGCATCCGCCACGTCGTCCCCACGCCGACCCGGGACTCGACGTCCACGGAGCCGCCGATGGACTCGATGTTGGTGCGCACCACGTCCATGCCGACGCCGCGCCCGGACACGTTGGTGATCTTGGCGGCGGTGGAGAAGCCTGCCGTGAACAGCAGGTCGAGCAGCTCGGGCTCCGCCATCGCCGCGACCTCGGCCGCGGTACGCAGGCCCCTGTCGACGGCGGTGCGGCCGACGCGCGCGGGGTCGATGCCCGCGCCATCGTCGGAGATCTCCACCACGACCTGGCCGTTCGAGTGGTACGCGCGCAGCGTGACGACGCCCTGTCCGGGCTTCCCGTCGGCACGACGGCGCTCCGGGTCCTCGATGCCGTGGTCGACGGCGTTGCGCACCAGGTGGGTCAGCGGGTCCTTGACGGCCTCGAGCAGCGAGCGGTCGAGCTCCGTGTCACCACCGGTCATCTCGATCCGCACGTCGCGGCCCAGGCTGCGGGACAGGTCGCGCACGACGCGCGGCATCTTCGACCACACGTGCTCGATGGGCTGCATACGGGTACGCATGACGCCCTCCTGCAGCTCCGAGGCGATGAGGCTCAGCCGCTGCGCGGAGCGCTTGGTCTCCTGGTCGTCCCGTGCACCCGCGATCCTGTCGATCTGGTTGCGGACGAGGACGAGCTCGCCCACCTGTCGCATGAGGGTGTCGAGCAGGTCGACGTCCACGCGGATCGAGCCGTCGGCAGCGTTGCGTGCGTGCGTCTCGACCGTGGCCTCGGCCGGCGGCTCAGTGACGGACGGCACCGAGGGCCCGGCATCGGGCGTCGGCGCAGGCACGGGTTCCGGCGCCGGTTCCGCGACGGGCTCCGGCGCGGGCTCGGGCTCCGGCGTGTCCGCGGCCGGTGCGGCGGTGCCCGCCTGGACGGCGGCGATGCGCTCGACCATCGTCGCGACGTCGACGTCGTCGCCGCTGCCGGCCTCGATCTTCGCGAGGATCTCGCGCAGCGTGTCGACCAGCGCCAGCAGCACGTCGGCCGTGGGCTGGTCCATGGACCGCTTGCCGTCGCGCAGCTCGGACAGGAGCGACTCGCCGACGTGCGACACCCGCTCCAGGTTGCCGAAGCCGAGGAAGCCGCTGGTGCCCTTGATCGTGTGCACCGTGCGGAAGATGCTGCTCAGCAAGGAGCGCGACGACGGGTCGCTCTCGAGCGCTACGAGGTCCTGGTCGAGCTGATCGAGGTTCTCATAGGACTCGACCAAGAACTCGTGGACGATCTCGTCCATCTCGTCCATCTCGCCCCTCCCCGCCATCACTGGCGCGATCCGTGCGCCCTGGCGGGCGGTGTGTCCACGGGGCACCGCACTGGTGCCCCGTCCGCCTCCGGGCCGGAGGTCGTCATCAACCACTGTCGGCAGCAGGGCCGCCGTCGTGGGGCGGCGATACGTGTGACCAGTGCCCGGTCCGGGAGGAGGTCGCGACGTACCCGCCGTCGGCGAGCGCCTGCTCGTGCGCCAGGAAGTCGGGCCAGCAGAAGTCGAGGTCTCCGTGCTCCGCGATACCGACACGCACCCGTGCGATCGCGTGGCAGGCATCACAGCGGGCCGGTGCCGGCCCGGCGTCGCCGGCCCGGACGAACGACGCCGCGAACGGGTCGTCGATGACGGGCGACGGCAGCGACTCCCAGGGGCGCCGCAGGGTGCTCACGCTCCGAGCGCCTTGGCCACGGCACGGTTCACGAGCCCGCCGGCCTGGACGCGGGTCATCCCCTGGCGAACCAGCTCGTCCACCAGCGACGAGATCTGCTCGTGCACCTCGCCGGGGGTCAGTGCGGCGCCGGAGCGACGTCGCGCGATCTCCTTGGTCAGCGGAGTGGTGCGCTCCGCGATGGTCCGCCGTGGGGATGCGGGGTTAGCAGCCATGAGCGTCTCCTCTTCGTCTCTCGCCGTAGCGGTGCCCGGCGCTCCGGACGTCCTATGGAGCGTCCACGCCGGTCTCCCCTCAGGTCACACGGACTTGGCCTGCCGCGCCGGCTGGCGGGCGTCGGCCACGAGTCCCGCCAGGGTGTCGCGCACCTCGACCGGCGTGCGGCCGAGCGGCGCACCGGGCAGCGCTGCCGCGGCCTCGAGCGCACGCAGGTAGCGGCCGGTGTCGCGGGTCGGGCCACCCACCCCGCGGTCGGGGTCCCAGGCGGAGCGGGCCTCGTGCTCGTGCTCGAGGAAGACGGCGGTGAGCTCCGCGCCCCACGACGCGTCGACCCCGCGGCCGGCGACCGCACGCTTCACAGCGACGCGGGTGCGCGAGACAGCGGGGCGCCCCGGGCGTGCCCGGTCCGCCAGCGCGTCACGCACGAGCAGCTGCGCCATCCGCCGGCCGTACTCGTGCTCGGCGAGCTCGGTCAGCTGCTCGAGGCTGAACGCCGACCAGAGCCGGGTGAGCCGCTCGGCGCGCAGATCGCTCGCACGAGCCGGCAGGAGGATGGCGACGACCGACTGCAGCGCGAGCATCTCGTCCACGTCCACCCACGCCAGCAGGCGCGCCCGCACGTCGGGGTCGACGGGGCGGTCCAGCTCGGGCAGGTCGAAGGCGGCGCGGACCGCCGCGGCGTCGATGTGCGCCCGGAGCACGCCCCGCTGGCGTGCCGCCGCGCCGGCATGCACCTCGTAGAGGTGGTCGAGCCGGGCGGCGCGGCCGGCGTCGACGACCTCGGCGGCCGGGTCGGGCTCGACGGGGAGCTCGTGCAACAGTCCGGCGAGACGGCCGTCGGCGTCGACGGTGCCTTCCAGCAGGTCGGTCGAGACGACCTGGCCGACGCGACGGGCGGACCGGACGCTGCGCAACAGGGTGCGGTGCATCAGCGTGTAGTCGCTGAGCGCCTGGCGGATCGAGCCGGCCGCGCTCGCTCCGTCGGCGAACACCTCGAGGTCGAAGAACTTGGTGCCGTTGCGCCCCCGCGAGTCCGCGGCGCCCTCGGTGCTCGGCAGGTCCAGGATCTTGCGGGTGTAGAAGTCGACGGCCGCCTCGACCATGTCGTCGTGCAGGTACCGTGCCACGTTGTGTCGATGGCAGTAGCGCTGCGTCTCCGAGGCGACGATGCCGGTCCGGAAGACGGCCTCGAAGATCGCCATGCGAGCGTCCTTCTCGACGACGGAGCCGGCGCGCACCCGGCGTGCCAGGTCGGCGGTGAGGTGGTCCAGCTCGTCGCTGGCATGGTCGTGGACCTGCACCCGGTCGTTGGTGCTCGGGGTGGCGGCGGAGGCGTCGGAGGCGACGGTCAAGGTCTGCATGACATGCGTGTGTGCGGGGCGCTCGCGAGAATCGGCCCGCTGGACGCCCCCGACGCTGTGATCTCGCACACATGGCCGGTTCCCGATCACACGGCTGGCGCACCGCCGCCCGGCATAGGTGCCTCGAACCCCGCTCGAGGAGAGGACCACCGTGGAGCACAGGCGCAGAGCGCTCGACGACGTACCGGCAGAGCACCTGCTCCTGCCCGCGTCGGTGATCGACACCGCGCAGCGCCTCCCCGTGTGGCAGGCCTTCTCCGGACTCGACGAGCACGACCTGCTGCTGTCCCCCCTGTCGGCGAGCCCGCTGCCGATGCCGTGGACCGTCCCCGCAGGTCGCCGCCGGTGGCCACGGCTCCGTCCGGAGGCGATGTGGCACCCGCTGCTGTGGCTCCCCGCACGCCTCGGTTCACCCGTCGCCCGTCGTGACCCGGTGACGGGCGACCTGGAGGGCGAGACCTACGACGAGTGGGCCACCCGGGTGGTGCTGGAGATGACCGAGGCGAGCCCCGTCGTCGTCGACGGCGAGCGATGGCTGCTGCTGCACGACCCGGGACGCGAGCACGTGCTGCGCCCGGCCGGCCCGCAGGACGACCATCTCGTCCCGTTGTTCGACCCCGCGACGGGAAGCTGGCTCGACGTGCTGGCCACGGTGGGCCTCGACGTCGACGACCCCGCGGACGTCGTCCGCATCCAGGAATGGCTCGACGGCGAGCCTGACGACGCTCTCGACGCCGTCGACCTCGATCGGTTCCTGCGTGCCCACGGCCGTGACCCGGGCTGGGCCTCGGACCGGGTTCGACGCCCCCTCGTCGCGCCGGGCGGCTCACGGACCTACGTCGACGACCTGCTCGACGCCTCGTGCGCCCTCGTGGCTCGCGAGCTGGGAGAGGCGACGGTCCGCCTCATGGGCGAGCGCCTGACGACGCGGGAGACCACCCGGCGGCTCGGCCTCCTCGCCCGACTGGCCTCGACCTTCATGTCGCCCGGCACCGAGGGTGCGGACGACGTCGGGATGGCGCTGGGGCTCGCCACAGCACGGGCGGACCGGGCCACCACCACCGAGCAGGCGCGGGCCGCCGCCGACGTCCTGCGTGCCGTCCTCGGAACCGTCGCCGAGACCTCGGCGCTCGGGATCGAGCGCCTCGGCCTGCGCGTCGCGATCGAGACCGCCGAGGTACGCGACCGCATCGCCGCCATCGGTGCCGCAGCGAGACAGATCGCCTGACCGACGGCCACCCGTTGCCGGTCCGGCCGGCCACCCCGTCCCGGCTCACCGTTCCGGGGCTGCGGTGGCCTCCTGGACGGCGAGCACGTGCTCCAGGTCGGAGGCGTCCACGAGCGGGTCGTCCAGGTCGACCGTGATCTGCGAGTGCGCCATGAGCCGCGCCGACCCGGTGATCGTGGAGTGCAGCGCACGGTACGCACCCACGTGAGCCTCGCCCAGCACCGTGCCGACGAACCTGCTGCCGCGCGGTGAGATCGTCTCCAGCGCGTCGCCCTCCGCGATCTCTCCGCGCTGCACCATGAGGGCCAACCGTGCGGACGTCCCGGTCCCGGTCGGGCTCCGGCAGATCACTCCCGGGTGGACGTACGTGGCCGACGGCGACTCGAGACGACCCGGTCCCGCACCGCGGACCTCCCCCATGAAGTGGGCGAACGGCAGCGGGCCGACGTCGCCCAGCTCGGGATGCTCCTGCAGCAGACCTGGCCTGGCGGCCCGGACGAACGCGTCGCCGAACGCCGTCAGCGCGATCTGTTCCTCCGCGTTGATGCGGAACCCGTACGCGGCCGCGTCGATCAGCGCGTAGTAGGCACCGCTCCACACCAGGTCGAAGCTCACCTCGCCGTAGTGCGGCACCTCGACGCGCAGCCCTTCCTCGGCCACGTACGCGGGCTCGCCCTGGGTGGTGATCGAGGCGACGCGGCCGTCGGTGATCCGGGCCGTGATCCGCGCGAGCCCGGCGGGCGACTCCAGCACCACGCTCTGCAGGCCGTCGTCGGAGCGCATCGGGATCATCCCGCTGGACAGCAGCGCCGTGGCGGTGCAGATGGTGTTGGACCCGGAGTACAGCGGGTAGCCCATCGCCTCCATGATGATGTAGCCGGCCTGGGCCTCGGGGTGGCTCGGCTCGACGATCAGGTCCACGGACATGGCGGGGTCGCCGTACGGTTCGGAGAGCAGCAGCCGTCGCAGGCCGTCACCCTCACGCTCCAGGTAGCGTGCCTTCTCGAGCACGCTGGTGCCCGGGATGAGCTCGACGCCCTCGGTGACGATCCGGCTGACGTCACCCCCGGACTGGGTGTCGATGAGGTGCAGGGTGCGTTCACGAGGCGACATGCGGCGCTCCCACGGTGTCCCAGTGCCGGTCGGGGACCACGACCAGCTTGCCGATGTACGTCTTGCTCATGAAGGTGCGTTGCGCCTCGTGGAAGTCGGAGAGCCGGAACGTGCGGTCGAGCAGCGGCTTGATCTCGCCGTCGGAGATGTAGCGGACCAGGCGGCGGAACGCGGTCCGCGTGCCCTGGGAGGAGCCGTGCAGCTCGAGCTGCTTGAGGTACATGGTCCGCAGGTCGAGGTCGACCACGGGCCCGCCGATGGCGCCCGCCGTGCTGTAGCGGCCCTCGGGGCGCAGGATGCGCAGCAGGTCGTTGAACATCGGCCCGGCCACGAGGTCCGCGACCACGTCCACCGGCCCGTCGACCACGCGCTCCACCTCGGCGACGAGGTCCTCGACGTCGCGCAGGATCGTGCCCTCGGCGCCGATCTCCCGCAGGGCCTCCTCCTTGCCGGCGCTGGTCACGGCGTACGGGATCGCGCCCCGGACCCGCGCGAGCTGGACGATCGCCGAGCCCACTCCTCCCGAAGCACCCGTCACCAGGACGCGTTCGCCGTCGGCCAGCCGCGAACGGTCGAGCATCTGCTCGGCGGTCAAGTAGGCGCAGCAGAACGTCGCCAGCTCGGCGTCGGAGATGTCGGCCGTGATCTCGTAGGCGTTCTCGGCCGGCACGGCCACGTACTCGGCGTACCCGCCGTCACGGCCGTGGCCGATGTAGTCGATGTCGGCCAGCGAGTCGTCGCCCTCGGGCCGGTTGTAGATCGAGAAGTCGACCATGACGCGTGTCCCGACCCGCTCGGGCGGGACGCCGTCACCGACAGCGACGATCTCCCCGACGGTGTCCGTGCCCTGGATGCGCGGGAACTCGAGGGTGGACCGGCCACGCCGCCACGTGGACACCTCCGCGGCGTCGGTCTCGGAGCCGTAGGCGCCTTCGCGCACCCAGACGTCCGTGTTGTTCATGCCGCAGGCATGGACGTCGATCAGCACCTCACCCGCGTCGGGCGCGGGGGTGGGCACGTCGTCGCGATACACCAGCTGGTCGAGCCCGCCGTGACCGACGAGCTGCACCGCCTTCATCAGGTCCGGTATCGGTTCCATCTTTCGACACTAGGGGCGCCCCCTGGCGTCCGCTCCGCGAAGCGCCGATCGGATTCGCGGGGGTGGGAGAATCGGCGTCGTGCCCCAGCCAGACCAGCCGTCGTCCCCGTTCGCCCACGTCGTGTACTTCGAGCCGTGCATCCCCGGCAACACCGGGTCCGCGATCCGGCTCGCCGCCGTGACCGGGGCGCGCCTGCACCTCGTGGAGCCGCTCGGGTTCGACCTCTCCGAGGCGAAGCTGAAGCGCGCCGGGCTCGACTACCACGACCTGGCGGTCATGGACGTGCACCCGAGCCTCGACGCCGTCCTCGACACGCTCCCCGGTGCGCGCGTCTTCGCGTTCACCACCCAGGCGACGACGCCGTTCACCTCCGTCGAGTACGCACCGGGCGACGTGCTGCTCTTCGGTCCCGAGCCCACCGGGCTGTCCGACGACGTGCTGGCCCACCCACGGGTCACCGACCAGGTGCGGATCCCGATGCTGGCCGGGCGACGCTCGCTCAACCTGACGAACGCCGCCTCGATCGCCGTCTACGAGGCCTGGCGCCAGACAGGGTTCGTCGGCGCGTGAGTCCCGCCGGGACCGGCCCCGGCGTCCGGCCCGGACGCAGGCTCTCGGAATAGACCTGCCCCGGACCGCGCTGACCCGGTCATGGTCGCCCTGGAGCCCGCACCGCCCGCCGCCCGCGCCGGAGAGCTCCACGCCGTCGTCGACGACGGCGCACCGACCGCCCGCTGGGAGCTCACCGGATCGAGCGTCCGCACCGTGGAGGCCGGTGCCACGGTCCATCTGCCCGGGCCGTCCGCATGGCTCCTGGTCCTCGACGGCGAGCTCGCGGTCGAGTCGTGGCAGTCCACCGAGGTGCTCGGCCCGCACGACGCCGCCTTCCTCGGCCGCGCGCACGCCTACCGCGTCGCCGCGACGACCACCGCGCGGCTCGTCCTGGCCTCGGTGCGCCAGGCGGGCGGCGAACCGCCCCTGCCGGAGCACTACGTCGCCCGCGGGTTCGGCACCGCGAACCGTGGGGTCACGGCCCTGGTCGAGCTCTGCCCCGTGTCCACGGCGCAGCACCTGAACCACTTCGCCGCGAGCTACGGCGAGCTCATCGCCGCGGCGATGCGCAAGCACCGGCTGGAGCGGGCCGGCGACCCGATCGTCCCGGCGGGCCTCGCGCCCGAGGTCGGCCGGGTCGTGGCCGCCGTCCTGCGCGACCCGGCTCACCCGTGGACGCTCGAAGAGCTCGCGCGCCTGGCGCACCTGAGCCGGTCCAGCCTCGGCGAACGGTTCCGCGAGGCGCTGGCCAACAGCCCTCTGCAGTTCGTCCGTGAGGTCCGCATGCGCCGTGCCCGCGAGCTCCTCGCCGACGCCGACCACTCGGTCACCCACGTCGCGTTCGCCGTGGGCTACGGGTCCGTCGCCGCGTTCAGCCGGGCCTTCACCGCCGTGCACGGCATGACGCCGCGGTGCTGGCGGGCCGGGTCATGCCGGTCGACCGCGGAGGGTGGCGAAGCCGGCGGCGCCGATCACCGCGAGGACGGCGCCGGTCAGGAGCACCGGCGTCAGGCCTGCACCGTCGAGCAGCCGGCCGCCTAGCACGGAGCCCAGCGTGATCGCGGCCTGGAAGGCGGTCACCTGCAGAGCGAGCGCCGACTCGGTGCGCCGGGGCTCCGCCGTCGTGACCCAGAGCTGGGTCGCCACCGGGACCATGTTCATCCCGAAGCCCCACAGGACCACGGCCGGCACGACGACCCACAGCGAGGAGGCGCCGGCCAGCGTCGCCAGCGCCACGCCGAACAACGCCGGCCCGAGAGTCGTCGCGAGCCGCAGCCGGCGCGACAACGACCCCGCGGCGAGGTTGCCGGCGAGCCCGCCCAGCCCCCACAGGAGCAGCAGCAGGGCGACCATCGCGACGTCGACCCGCTCGATCGCGAGGCGGATGAACGGGTACGCGGCGAAGTTGCCCAGCACCGCCACGAACAGGAACGTGATGCCGAGCATGAGCCGCCGGTGCGTGAGCGCCTGCCGCAGCATCGCCAGACCGGCGCCCGGCTGCGCGGGCACGCTCGGCATCGCGAACCAGACGCCGGCGGCGCTGACCGCGGTGAGCGCCGCGGCGAGGCCGAACACCACCCGCCAGCCGAGCTGGTCGCCGAGCAGCGAGCCCAGCGGCACCCCGGCGATGGTGGCGACGCTGACCCCCAGGGCCAGCGTGGTCGAGACCGTGGCGGCCCGGCCCGGCACCGCGCGGATGCCGGCGGCGAACGCGAACGCCCAGTAGCCGGCGACCGCCACGCCCAGCAACAGCCGGCCGACCAGCAGCACGGCGAACACGGGAGCGACGGCGACGATCAGGTTGGCCACCGCGCCGATCGCCAGCAGCGCGACCAGCACGGTGCGCCGGTCCGTCCGGGGCAGGACGACGGCGATCGTCGGGGCGGTGAGGAATCCGGCGACGGCGGTGGCCGCCACCGCCAGGCCCGCCGTCCCCTCGGTGATGCCGAGGTCCGCGGCCAGGCCGGGCAGCACCCCGGCCGGCAGGAACTCGCTGGAGACCAGCATCGCGATGCCGAAGGTGAGCGTGAGGACGGGCGTCCAGGTCGCTCGTGCCGTCGTGGTCGGGGTGGGGGTGCGTGTCGAGGTGGTCACCTGCCCATGCTGTGCCGACGCGAGCGGGAGAAGTTGATCGATCGCCGCACGATGTTGACCGGGATGCCGCAGGATGGGCCCATGCGCTCACACCTGTTCCAGCACACCGAACCCGAGGGCGAGCCCGGCAGCTTCCAGCTCGCGAACAAGCACATGCTCAAGGTCGACCTGACCGGCTCTGGCGGGTTCTTCTACGCCAAGCAGGGCTCGATGGTGGCCTACCAGGGCGACGTCGGCTTCGACTACGAGGGCAGCGGGTCCGTGACCAAGCTGTTCAAGAAGGCCTTCACCGGCGAGGGCATGTCGCTGATGAAGGTCTCGGGGCGCGGCGACGTGTTCCTCGCGCAGGACGCCGACGAGGTGTTCGTCCTCTACCTGGAGAACGAGAGCGTCACCGTCAGCGGTGCCAACATCCTGGCCTTCGAGAGCACGCTGACCTGGGACATCAACCGGGTCCAGGGTGCCTCGATGCTCACCGGCGGGCTCTTCAACACCACGTTCACCGGCACCGGGGCGCTCGCCGTCACGGCGTACGGCACCCCGGTGGTGCTGAACGTCGACGAGCCGACCTTCGTGGACATGCAGTCCGTCGTGCTCTGGTCGACCACGCTGTCCAGCTCGGTCCGCAAGACGGCCAAGCTCGGCGCCGTCATCGGGCGCGGCTCCGGCGAGGCGTACCAGCTGGGGCTCAGCGGTCAGGGGTTCGTCGTCGTGCAGGCCTCGGAGGGCCACCCGCCGGTCAAGACCGACTGATCGAGGCCCCGGCCAGCAGCCAGGTGGCGGCCCGCAGGAGCAGGCGTCGATAGCCCGCGGAGTCGTAGGCGCGCACGTCGTGACCCGGTCCGCAGTACACGGTGCGGCCGCCGTGCGCCTCGGTGGCCCACACGACCGGCTGCGGCTCGCCGTCCTCGTCGGGCACCCAGCCGAGCACCTCCGACGACGGCGCGACGCGCAGGGCGCAGTACCTCTCGTCGAGGAGCTCGACGGTCGCGGCGGCCCCGGCGACGATGGCGTGCCCGCCGGTCGCCAGGGTCACGGTGGTCGGGCCGAACGGCGGGTGGTACGACGTCTCCGGCACCCAGCGGCCGCCGAGGATCTCCTCCCAGCCCGGCGCGTCGCGGAACGTGTTCGCCGACTGGTGCAGGGCGAGGATCCGCCCGCCTGCGCGCGCCCAGGCCTCGAGGTCGACGTGGAACGGCGCCCACGCGTCGTCGTCGGGCCCGATGCCGGCCTCCAGGTAGCCGGGCCAGGACGTCCCGGCGTTCACGACGAGCAGGTCGACGTCCTCCAGGTCGGCCAGGGCGTGGGGGAAGACCGAGCGGACGACGACGTCGGTCGGGCGGCCGTCGTGCTCCAGCTCGGCGAGCACGAGCGCGAGGCGGTGGCTGGTCGCGGCATGGTCGTGCCACGGGTCCTCGTACCGGCCGCGACCGGCCAGCACCAGGACGCGGTGCGGGTTCTCGGACTCTTCGGCGGGCGTCGTCGTCACGACGTGATCGTGCCACGTTCCCGGGATGCCGGCAGGGGTCGCAGGACCGTCCCTACGGGTGCGCGGTCGCCCGCGGCACGCCCGGCGACCCGGTGACGATCGCGGTCTCGGGCAGCACGAAGCAGCGGCGGCACAGCGCCTCGTAGGTGAAGGTGCCGTCGTCCGGGATCGGCTCGGACGCGCCCAGCGGCTCGAGGAACGGCACTCCGTCGCAGAGCACCTGGGTGAACGCGGCGTGCAGGTCCTGACAGCGGTCGCACACAGCGCGGCGGTAGCGGACGTCCGTGGGGCCCAGCTCCAGCAGGGCACGGATCGTCGCGAACAGCTCGCCGCGGTGGTCCAGGTCGATGCCGCACGCCAGCACCTTGGTGCCGCGCAGCACCAGCTCCTCGACGACCCGGACGTCCGCCGGGGTGAACATGTGGACCTCGTCGATCGCGACGACGTCCTCGGTGGTGTGCAGCAGCGGCTCGAGCGTCTCCAGCTTGAGCGTCGGCAGCGAGGCACCGGTGCGCGAGACGATCCGCGCGTCGCGCACGTGGCGCGCCGACTGCACGACGGCGCAGCTCAGCCGCGAGTAGGCCAGCGGGGCGACCTGCGCGATGAGGTCGAGCGACTTGCCGGACTTCATCGGGCCGAGCACCAGCGACAGCTCCACCGGGCACCTCCCTGCGGTCCGCGGCGGGCCGGGCGCCCGCCGGAAGCACCTTAACGCTCGGGGCCGGCTCCTTCGGCGGCGACGACGGCGGCCCCGGCTGCCCTCGCCGCTCGGGCGAGCACCGTGCGCGCGTGCCGCAGCACCGGTTCGTCGACCATGCGCCCCTCCGCCCGCACGGCCCCGCCCGACGGCGGCACCCCGGCGCCCTCGAGCAGCCTGCGGGCGCGCTCGACCTCCTGGTCCGGCGGCGTGTACGCCTCCCGGACCGCGGCCGCGTGGCGCGGGTGCACGCACATCGTGGCGGTGAACCCACACGCCGCCGCGTCCCGGGCCTCCGCCGCGACGCCGTCGAGGTCGTCCAGGTCGACGTGCACGGCGTCGACCGCGGCCTTGCCGACCGCGCCCGCCGCGAGCAGCACGGTCGACCGGGCGTGCCGGGCCACGTCGCGGTAGGTGCCGTCGGGGTGCCGGCTGGACGTCCCGCCGAGGGACGCGACGAGGTCTTCCGCGCCCCAGGCGAGGGCCACCACGTCGGGTCGCATCGCGAGCGCCGGGGCGGCGAGCACGCCGGCCGCCGTCTCGCACAGGGCCACCACCGCGTAAGGGGCGCCGTCTGCGCGCAACAGGGGTCCGACGAACCTCCCGTCCGCCTTCGGCAGCATCACGGTGGTGTACGCGGTGCCCGCGAGCGCCGCGAGGTCGGCCTCGTGGTCGGGCGTCCCGACGGCGTTGACGCGGACGACGGTGCGCGCCGGGTCGAGCGGGTGCTCGAGCAGCGCCCGGCGTGCGGCCGGGCGTCCGGCCGGGTCGACGCCGTCCTCCAGGTCGAGGATCACGCCGTCGGCCCGCCGTGCCGCCTTGTCGAACCGGTCGGGCCGGTCCGCCGGGCAGAACAGCAGCGCCGGGCCGAGGGTGAAGGGTTCTGGTGTCACGGCTCGTCCTTCCCGGCCTGCTCGTGCCCGGCCCGGGTCCACATCATCACCGTGCGCACGGCCCGGGCGACCTCGACGTCGTCCTGGTTGGTCCCGACGTGCTCGAGCGTGACGATCCCCGTGCCGGGCCGCGAGGCGGAGAGCCGCCTGTCGAGCACCGTCGTCGCCCCGTAGAGGGTGTCGCCGTGGAACATCGGCGCGGGGAAGCGGATCTCCGTGAACCCCAGGTTCGCCACGATCGTGCCGCGGGTCAGGTGGGCGACGCTCAGCCCGACGAGCGTGGCGAGCGTGAGCATCGAGTTCATCAGCGGCCTGCCGAACGGCTGGGTCGCCGCCCAGGCCGCGTCCAGGTGCAACCCCTGCGGGTTCATCGTCACCGACGTGAACAGCGTGTTGTCCGCCTCGGTGAGGGTGCGCCCCGGTCGGTGCACGTAGCGCACGCCCTCGTCGAGCTCGTCGTGGTAGAGGCCCCGCTGGATCTCGTCACGCATCGCTGCCCCTCGCTCCCGCGCTCATGCCGTCAGCCCCAGGTCCCGGGCGATGACCATGAGCTGCACCTCGGTGGTGCCCTCGCCGACCTCGAGGATCTTCGAGTCGCGGTAGTGCCGGGCGACGGGGTTCTCGTTGAGGAACCCGTACCCGCCGAAGATCTGCGACGCGTCACGCGCGTTCGCCATCGCCGCCTCGCCGGCCGTGAGCTTCGCGACCGACGCCTCGGCCTTGAACGGCTTGCCGTGCGTGAGCTTCAGCGCGGCGTCCAACCAGCAGAGCCGCGCCGCGTGCACGCGGGCCTGCATCCGCGCCAGAGTGAACGCGACGTGCTGGTTGCTCCCGATGGAGTGGCCGAACACCGTGCGCTCATTCGCGTACCGCAGCGCCTCCTCCAGACAGCCCTGGGCGGCGCCGGTGGCCAGCGCGGCGAACGCGATCCGTCCCTCGTCGAGCACGCGCAGGAAGTTCGCGTACCCGCGGCCGCGCTCGCCGAGGAGGTTCGACGCCGGCACGCGGACGCCGTCGAGCGTCAGCGGGTGGGTGTCGGAGGTGTGCCAGCCGACCTTGTCGTACGGCTCGCCCACGGTCAGGCCGCGCGTCCCCGCAGGCACCAGGATGGAGGAGAGCTCGGGGCGCACGACGCCGTCGCTGCCGACCCGCTCCCCCGTCACGGCCGTGACGGTGATGACGCTGGTGATCGGGGTGCCGGAGTTGGTGATGAACTGCTTGGTCCCGTCGATCACCCACTCGTCCCCGTCCGGGCCCTCCTCGAGCCGCGCCCGGGTCTGCGTCGCCCCCGCGTCGGACCCCGCGCCGGCCTCCGTGAGCCCGAACGCCGCGAGCGCCCGGCCGGCCACCAGGTCGGGCAGCCAGCGCTCCTTCTGCTCGGGCGTGCCGTGCCGGAAGATCGGCATGATGCCGAGCCCGACCCCGGCCTCGAGCGTCACCGCGATGGACTGGTCCACCCGGGCGAGCGCCTCGACGGCGAGGCACAGCGAGACGTAGTCCTCGTCCTGGCCGCCCACGTCACGCGGGAACGGCAGCCCGAACAGCCCGAGCTCACCCATCTGCGCGATGATCTCCATCGGCAGGCGGCGCTCCGTGTCGTACCGGTAGGCGGCCGGCGCGACGACCTCGTCGGCGAACTCACGCACCGTCTGGCTGAGCTTGCGCTGCCCGTCGGTCAGGACGGTCGCGGCGGTATCGGCGATCATGACGCTCCTTCGGGTTCGACGACGGCGACCACCTGGTCGAGGCGGACCTGGTCGCCCGGGTGCACCACGAGACGCAGGGTCCCTGCGGCGGGTGCGGTGAGGGGGTGTTCCATCTTCATGGCTTCGACGACGACGACGGCGGCGCCGGCATCGACGGGACCTTCGGCATGGGTGGCGGTCACCGTGCCGGGCATCTGCGCCCGGATCTCGGTGGGACCCGTGGCGGGCGCGCCCGGCTCGGCGGTGGCGGCCTTCCCGCTCCGGCGCACCGCGGCGCGCTCGGTGCGGTCCAGGACGGTGAGCACGCTGGTGCGGCCCTCGACGGCGACCCACACGGCGCCGTCCCGTTCCAGCACGTGCACCAGGACCGTGCGCCCCTCGGCCGTGAGCAGCCGCCGGTGCGGCGGACCACCGGCCGGCCGCAGGGACGCCCGGACCGGGCTGCCGCCGTCGTCCACGCCGCCACCCGCCACCGTGGCGGCGTCGCGGGAGCCGGTGACCTCGAGGTCGAGGACGGTGCCGGCCGCGTCGCGCAGGGCGACCGGGCGGGATACGGGCGCGGCGTTGAGCCGCCAGCCGTCCGGCGCCCACGGGTCGCGGGTCCCGCTGCCGGTGCTGGTGCCGGGCGCGGATGTACCGGCGAGCAGCGCGGCGACCACCAGCGCGGTCCCGTCGGGCTCGGCCGGCTGTGCACCGGCTCCGGGCTGCTCCGCGGGCTCCACGAACCGGTCCACGAGGCCCGTGTCGAGCTTGCCCGCGCGGACGTCCGGGTCGGCGAGCAGGTCGCGCAGGAACCCGACGTTCGTCTCGACACCGAGCACCGCCGTCCGGGCGAGCAGCCCGTCGAGGCGCGCCAGGGCCTGGTCGCGGTCCGTGCCGTGCGCGACGGCCTTGGCGAGCATCGGGTCGTAGTCCCCCGACACCTCGTCGCCGCTCGCGACACCCGCGTCCAGCCGGAGCGGGAACGCGTCGGGACCGGCGCCCACCCCCGCGTCGTCGAACACGTCCACGCGGCCCACCGACGGCAGGAACCCGCGGGCGGGCGCCTCCGCGTACACCCGGGCCTCGACCGCGTGGCCGGTGAGCCGCACGTCCTGCTGGGCGAACCACAACGGCTCGCCGGCGGCGACCCGGAGCTGGGCCGCCACGAGGTCCAGACCGGTGACCATCTCGGTGACCGGGTGCTCCACCTGCAGGCGGGTGTTCATCTCGATGAACGCGAAGTCGTCGGGAGCGTCCGCCGGCACGAGGAACTCCACCGTGCCGACACCGACGTAGCCGACCGACCGGGCCACCTCGCAGGCCGCCGCGCCGAGCCGCTCGCGCGTCGCGTCGTCGACGGCGTGCGACGGAGCCTCCTCGACGATCTTCTGGTGGCGGCGCTGCAGCGTGCACTCCCGCTCGCCGAGGTGCACGACGGCGCCACGGGTGTCCGCGAGCACCTGCACCTCGACGTGCCGCGGACGTTCCACCAACCGCTCGAGCAGCAGCCTGTCGTCGCCGAACGCCGACGTCGCCACCCGGCGCGCGGAGGCCAGCGCCGCGGGCAGGCCGTCGGCTTCCCGGACCACCACCATGCCCTTGCCGCCGCCCCCGGCCACCGGCTTGACCAGCAGCGGGTAACCGACGTCGGCCGCGGCCGCGACGAGCTCCGGGTCGTCGAGCCCTCGGTCGTCGGGCCCCGCGTCCAGCGTGCCGGGCAGCACGGGCACGCCCCGGCCGGCGACGAGCCGCTTGCCCGCGACCTTGTCGGCCATCGCCTCGATCGCCGCGGCCGGCGGACCGACGAACACCAGCCCGGCGCGTTCGCAGGCGCGGGCGAGCTCCGGGTTCTCCGACAGGAAGCCGTAGCCGGGGTGGATCGCCTCGGCACCGGCGCCGACGGCGGCCGCGACCACCGCCTCGACGTCCAGGTACGCGCGGGCCGGGCCGAGGGACACCGCGACGTCGGCCTCGCGCACGTGCCGCGACCCGCCGTCGGCGTCCGTGTGGACCGCGACCGAGCGGACGCCGAGCCGGCGCAACGTGCCGATCACACGGCAGGCGATCTCGCCACGGTTGGCTACCAGCACTGTGCTGAACATCTCCGTGGGCACCGTCCTCACATCCGGAAGAGCCCGAAGCGCGGGCCCTCGGTCGTCGGGAGCGGCGTGCGGGCGCACACCGCCAGTGCCATGCCGAGCACGCGGCGGGTGTCGCCCGGCTCGATGATGCCGTCATCCCACAGCCGGGCGGTCGCGTGGTACGGGTTGCCTGCCGCCTCGTAGGAGTCGCGGATCTCGCGCCGGAACTCCGACTCGTCCTGCGCGTCCCACTCCTGGCCCCGGGCGTCCGCCTGGTCGCGCTTGACGGTGGCCAGCACGGCCGAGGCCTGCTCGCCGCCCATCACCGAGACCCGCGCGCCCGGCCAGGTCCACAGGAACCGCGGGGAGTAGGCCCGCCCGCACATCGCGTAGTTCCCGGCGCCGAACGACCCGCCCACGATGACGGTCAGCTTCGGCACCCGGGCCGTGGCCACGGCCGTGACCATCTTGGCGCCGTCCTTCGCGATGCCGCCCGCCTCGGCGTCGGTGCCCACCATGAACCCCGAGATGTTCTGCAGGAACAGCAGCGGGATGCCGCGCTGGTCGCACAGCTCGATGAAGTGCGCACCCTTGAGCGCCGACTCGCGCAGGAGCACGCCGTGGTTGGCCAGGACCCCCACCGGGTGCCCGTGCACGTGCGCGAACCCGCAGACCAGCGTGGTCCCGTACCCGGCCTTGAACTCGTGCAGCCTGCTGCCGTCCACGACGCGCGCGATCACCTCGCGCGGGTCGTACGGCTGCTGGACGTCCGCGGGCACCACGGCGTCCAGACCCGCGCCACCCGACCCGTCCGGGGCGTCGGGGCCGACGGCGGGCGCCTCGGCCTCCGCGACGGTCCACGCAGGCTCCGGGTCCGGCGGGAGCGTCGCGACGATGTCGCGCACGATGTCCAGGGCGTGCTCGTCGTCCTCGGCGAGATGGTCGACGACGCCGGAGCGCCGCGCGTGCAGCTCACCCCCGCCGAGCTGCTCGGCCGTGACGACCTCACCGATCGCGGCCTTCACCAGCGGCGGGCCGCCGAGGAAGATCGTGCCCTGGCCCCGCACGATCACCGTCTCGTCGCTCATCGCCGGGACGTACGCGCCGCCTGCGGTACAGGAGCCCAGCACGGCGGAGATCTGCGGGATCCCCTCCGCCGACAGCCGCGCCTGGTGGTAGAAGATCCGACCGAAGTGGTCGCGGTCCGGGAACACCTCGTCCTGCCGGGGCAGGAACGCCCCGCCCGAGTCCACCAGGTAGACGCACGGCAGCCGGTTCTCCAGCGCGATCTCCTGCGCCCGCAGGTGCTTCTTGACCGTCAGCGGGTGGTACGTGCCGCCCTTGACCGTCGGATCGTTGCAGACCACCATCACCTGCCGCCCGCGCACCCGGCCGACGCCCGCGACCACGCCCGCACCGGGCCACGCGCCCACCTCGCCCGGGCCGGCGTCGACCCCGTACGCGGCCAGCGGGGAGATCTCCAGGAACGGGCTGCCCGGGTCGAGCAGCCGCTCGACCCGGTCCCGCGGCAGCAGCTTGCCGCGCCCCACGTGGCGCTCGCGGGCAGCGTCCGAGCCGCCCCGTGCCGCCCCGGACGTCCGTTCGCGCAGGGTCGCCGCGAGCGCACCCTGCGCCTCGGCGTTCGCACGGGCGGCGTCGCTCGCCGGGTCGACGGCGGAGGTGAGGACGGTCATGCGCCCCGCCCCTCGCCGTCGTCCGGGCCGTCGGAGCCGCCGAGCAGCAGCGCCAGCCCCGGGTCGGCCAGGAGCCCGCCGAGGTCCGCGAGGAACCGGGCGCCCTGCTCGCCGTCGACCACCCGGTGGTCGAACGTGAGACTGAGCGTCAGCGTCTCGCGCAGCGCGATCTCGCCGTGGTGCTCCCACGGCTGCCGGGCGAGCCGCCCGATACCGAGGATGGCGGACTCGCCAGGGTTGAGCAGCGGCGTGCCCGAGTCGACCCCGAAGACGCCCACGTTCGTGAGCGTCAGCGTGCCCCCGGCGAGCCGCTCCGGGCGGGTCCGCCCGGCGCGGGCCGTCGTGGCGAGCTCCCCGAGCGCTCGGGCCAGGCCGACCAGGGACAGCTCGTCGGCGTGCGGCACGTGCGGCACCACGAGCCCGCGGTCGGTCGCCACCGCGATGCCGAGGTTCACGTGCGCGGGGCGCACCAGCTGCGGGCCGTCGTCGGAATCCTCCCAGCGCGTGACGAGCGCCGGATGGTCCGGCAGCAGCACCAGCACCGCGCGGGCCACCAGGGCGAGCACCGTCAGCCGGGTGCCCGCGGTGCGCGGGTGCTCCCGCAGCCGGGTCAGCAGCTCCTTCAGCGCCGTCACGTCGCAGGTCAGGTGCACGGTGGCCTGCGGGATCGCCGCGCTGGCGACCATCGCCGCGGCGGTGTGCTTGCGCACGCCCCGCACCGGCTCGCGGGTCTCGGCCCGTACCGGCCGGGTGCCGAGGGTGCTGCCCCCCGTGGCCGCCGTGACGTCGTCGCGCGTGATCCGTCCGTCCGGGCCGCTGCCCGTCACCTGGGCCAGGTCGACGCCCAGCCGCTTCGCCGTCGCCCGGACCCCCGGGGTGGCGCGCCGGTTCGCGGTGGCACGGGGCGCCACCCCGTCCGACGGCGGGACACCGGGTGTGGCGACCGGCTTGCGCGGGCGTCGGGTCGGGCGGCCGCGCCGGGCTGCCCGGGCACCGTAGCCGACCAGGTTGGGGCGGGACTCCTCCTCGGGGGACGCCGCCGAGGCCGACGAGCTCGCTGAGGCCGACGACGCCGACGAGTCCGCCGATGTCGCGTCCGATCCGGCGGGCTCCTCACGGGGCGCGGGACTCGCCGGGGCCGCCGACGCGCCGCCGGTGCCGGTCCCGTTGCCTGCGGCCGAGCCGCCGCCCGCCACGTCCAGGTCGAAGGTGACCAGCGGCTCACCGACCTCGACGACCTGCCCCTCCTCGGCGTGCAGCCGGGCCACGACCCCCGCGTACGGCGAGGGGATCTCCACCAGCGCCTTGGCCGTCTCGACCTCCGCGATCACCTGGTTCAGGGTGACCGTGTCGCCCGGGCCCACGCGCCATTCGACCACCTCCGACTCGGTCAGACCTTCACCGAGGTCCGGGAGCAGGAACTCCTGGGTGCTCATGCCATCACCTCCGTGCCTGACCGCTGCGGTGCCCCGCTCCTCGCGCTCATGCGGCCACCCCCGTCAGGACGTCCAGCGGCACCCGGCCCAGCACCTGGTCGATGCCGTGGCACACCCGGTCCAGGTCCGGCACGTGGTGCCCCTCCAGCTTGGCCGGCGGGTAAGGCACGTCGTGGCCGGTGACCCGCACCGGCGGCGCCTCGAGATGCTCGAAGCACCGTTCGGTCACCGTCGCGCAGACCTCCGCGCCGACCCCCACCTGCCGCGGACCCTCGTGGACCACGACGAGGCGCCCGGTGCGGCGCACCGACTCCGTGACGGCGTCGGCGTCCCAGGGCGAGAGCGACCGCAGGTCGATCACCTCGACGGACGCGCCGTCGTCGGCCATGGCCTCGGCCGCGTCGATCGCGGTCGCGACGTGCGAGCCCCAGCTCACCACCGTGACGTCACGGCCCGGGCGCACCACGTGCGCGGAGCTCATGGGCGGGGCGTCGGCGAGGTCAACGGCGGGGTCGACGTCGCCCTTGACGTGGTAGAGCCGCTTGGGCTCGAAGAAGATCACCGGGTCGTCGCAGGCGATGGCCTGCCGCAGCACCGTGCTGGCGTCCTGCGGGTTCGACACCGACACGACGCGCAGCCCGGCCGTGTGCACGAAGTACGTCTCCGGCGACTCGCTGTGGTGCTCTGCCGCGCCGATCCCGCCCGCCACGGGGATGCGGATGGTGATCGGCATGGGCACCTTCCCGCGGGTGCGGGCGTGCATCTTGGCGACCTGGCTGACGATCTGGTCGAACGCGACGTACACGAACCCGTCGAACTGGATCTCCACCACCGGCCGGTACCCGCGGTACGACATCCCGATGGCCGTGCCGAGGATCCCCGACTCCGCCAGGGGCGTGTCCACCACCCGGCGCGGGCCGAACTCGCGCTGCAGCCCGTCGGTCACGCGGAACACCCCGCCGAGCGCGCCGATGTCCTCGCCGAGCAGCACCACGTGGTCGTCGTCGCTCAGCGCCTGCCGCAGGCCCGCGTTGAGGCCCTGCGCCAGCGTCATCTGGGTGGTCGAGCCGGTCATCGGTCCCCCTCCTCGAAGCCGTCGAGATAGCGGGCGTAGGCGTCCCGCTCGGCGGCGAGCTCGGCGTGCGGCGCGGCGTACACGTCGGCGAAGACGTCCTGCCACGACGGGTCCTCGATCGACGTGACGCCGGCGCGCAGCTCGGCCGCCACGGCGTCGGCGGCCGCCTGGACGCGGGCCTCGCCGTCGTCGTCCAGGGCGTCCTCGCTGCGCAGGTGTGCCGCGACGCGACTCAGCGGGTCGCGAGCCTCCCAGTGCTCGCTCTCGGCCGAGGTGCGGTAGCGCGTCGGGTCGTCGGCGGTGGTGTGCGGACCGCGGCGGTAGGTCACGGCCTCGATGAGGGTGGGTCCACCGCCCGTGCGGGCGCGGTGCAGCGCCTCGCGTGTGACGGCGAGCACGGCGAGCACGTCGTTGCCGTCCACCCGCACGCCCGGCATGGCGAAGCCGCGGGCCCGTTCGACCAGCGGCACCTTGGACTGCAGCGACACCGGCTCGGAGATCGCCCACTGGTTGTTCTGGCAGAAGAACACGACCGGCGCCGTCCAGGTCGAGGCGAACGTGAACGCCTCGGCCACGTCGCCCTGGCTCATGGCGCCGTCACCGAAGTAGGAGATGACGGCCTCGGTCCGGCCCTGCCCGACGGCGGTCCCGGCGTCGGGCGCGGGTCGTGCGTCCCGCTCGGCGTCGGCGCCCTGGTCCGCGAGGATGCCGACGGCATAGCCCACGGCGTGCAGCGCCTGCGCGCCGATGATGACCTGCATGGGCGCCATGCGTGCCACGTGCGGGTCCCATCCGGCGCCGGTGACGCCGCGCCACACGCGCAGCAGGTCCGCCCCGGCGATGCCGCGCACGTGGGCGACACCGTGCTCGCGGTAGCTGGAGAACACGAAGTCGTCGGACTCCAGGGCGCGGGCGGAGCCGATCTGGGCGGCTTCCTGGCCGAGCAGCGGCGGCCACAGCGCGAGCTGCCCCTGCCGTTGCAGGGCGGTGGCCTCCGTGTCGATGCGGCGCACGACGACCATGTCCTCGTACAGGTCGCGCAGGGCAGCGTGGTCGACGTCCTCGACCCAGCGGTCGTACGTCGCGTCCGGGTGGCGGACCCCGTCGGCATCGATCAGCCGGACGGTCCCGTGACCGGGGTCGACGCCCTCGGGCGTCGTGCCCAGGGAGGTGGGCGCGGGCACATGGTCCCGCGCGCCGCCGTGGGCGCTGTCCACCGAGGCCTCGTGCGACGTCCCTGCTCGTGACAGGCGGTCGCGGGTCCTCGGATCCGTGGTGCTGGGCATGGGTGGCCTCACCTCGCATCGGAGCCGGCGCTCCTCGTCGAGCGCCTGGTCCCGAACGTATCTCTGTGATCCAGGTCGCACCACCAGCACCTGTTCTATTGAGCAGGATGCTCAACGGGCGCCGGGTGTTGCCGTGCACAGTGCTCGATGTCGCGAGGCTCGCGTGCGGAACCGTTCAGGACTCGCGGTCCGGGCGCACCCAGTCGTGGGTCTCGCGCACGAGCTCGAACCCGGCCGACCGGTAGAGCGCCACCGCAGCGGTGAGCGAGGACGGCGTCACGACGGCGACGGCGCTCGCTCCTCGGCGGACGAGAGCCGCGCTCGCTCCCAGCACGGCGTCGCGCCCGTAGCCGCGCCCGCGATGCTCCGGGGCGGTGCCCACCGGCTCCAGCAGCCCGCAACGGCCCGCTCCCGCGAACCAGCCCGTCGCAGCGGCCGCAGGCTCCCCCTCGGGTGTGCGTACCAGCACGTCGACGGCCGCGCCGCCCGCCGGCGAGGACATCATCGTGCGCCACCTGGCCGCGGTGAACGTGGATCCCGGGAAGGCCGCCCGTTGGACGTCGACCCTGGCGGCCACGTCGGCCTCTCGGACGGCTTCGGCACGGCTCGACACCGGCCGCGGCGTCCACGACATGACCGACCAGGCCTCCGCGTCGGGTTCCCACCCGGGCACCGGCAGGCCGTCGGTGGCGTCGTGGGCGGGCACGAGCAGCTCGGCGTCGGCCGCGAGCGCACCGAGGTCGGCCGCAGGCGCAGCGGTCACCCGCAGGACGGGACCGTCGAAGAACCCGACCGCCGTCGGCGCTGCGCCGTCGGTCCACAGCAGGACGGCCGCGTCGTCGGACCGCAGGTACCACCCGACGTCACCGGGGTGCAGGCCACCGCCCGGGACGTCCCGCGGCGTCCAGCCGCACAGCGCGCGCAGCGCCGGACCGGTCTCGGAGCTGGCCAGTCGGTGCCGCGTCAGCGAGGTCATGGCCACCCATGATCGGCCGCTGCGTCCGGCACTGCCAGCACTTTTCGCGCCCGCCCGGATCTGGTCGATCGCCAGCCTCCGCGCCCGGATAGGCTGGGCAGGTGCACCGCATCGACGCCGTGGACCTCGCACTGCTGAGGGCGCTCTCGCAGGACCCGCGTGCGACGACGGTCGCCCTGGCCCAGCGGCTGGGCATCTCCCGCAACACCGTGGCCGCCCGCCTCGCCCGCCTGGAGCAGGCAGACGCCTTCCGCGAGTTCGACCGCTGCATCGACCCGGCGGTGCTCGGCCACCCGCTGACCGCCTTCATCGAGGTCACCGTGCACCAGCAGGACCTCGCCCGGATCGTGTCCGAGCTCGCCGAGATCCCCGAGGTGGTCCAGGCCTACGGGCACAGCGGCGTCGCCGACCTGCGCGTGCACGTCGTCTGCCGCGACACCGACCACCTGTTCCGCATCGACGCCGCCATCCTGCGCATCGACGGGGTGCAGCGCACCGAGACCTCGCTGTCGATGGGCGAGCTCGTGCCGTACCGCATCCAGCCGCTCGTGGAGAAGCTGCGTCGCGAGCTGTGAGGGCCTCAGGGTCAATCCTGGGGGCCCCTCTCCATCGCCAGGTTTGCACCCGGCGCGGCTGGCTCCGGCCGCCGTTCTCAGCGCCCGGCTGGTCCCCCAGGAACCTGGCCCGTCCGGATCGGCTGCCGTTGCGAGGTCGCAGATTTGCCGTTGCCAGCGTAGGAACCCTGCCAACACTCGTTCCGGCTTCATGCTGTTGCTAGTGTCGACTGGTGGCAGCGACCTCGACCTTTCGACCAACGGTGAGCGGGCCGACGAACAGATACAGCAAACATTGGACCTTCTGGGGTCGCTGCGCCCCGGCCGTGTGGCTCGTCCCGGCGATGGGACTGATGGCCGCCGCGATTGGTTCTCGGTTCGGCTCGATCACCCTCCTGGCGGCCAGCGCCACCAGCGTGCTCCCTGGGCTGGTCTACTACGCCGACAAGTGGTGGGGGCCGGGCGTCCTCGAACGAACACGACCGGAACCACTCGGCCCGTGGTGGTGCTACCTCGGCGCATGCCTCGTCGTCGGCAATGCCGTGATCTGGTCCTTCGGATCATTAGCCTGGCTCATCGTCGCCCCGCCGACCTTCTGGCTGGAGCTCAAGATCGCGCGGCGCATCCTCGCCCGTCGGTATGACCGCGAGGGCGCGGCTGAGCGCTTGAGGCTGCGGACGCCCGACTAGGGCGTGTCTCCTCTATGGACGGTGAGGCGCGCGGCAGACTGGCGCGGTGACGTCTTCGCGGTACCGGGTCTTGACCGACGAGCAGTGGGAACGGATCGAGCCGGTGCTGCCCTCGAACGTGGGGCGCAGGGGTCGCCCGTTCGGGGACAACCGGCGGGTGGTCGAGGGGATCATCTACCGGTACCGGACCGGCATTCCGTGGCGTGACCTGCCGCGCGAGGAGTTCGGTCCGTGGAAGACGGTCTGGAAGCGGCACCGCCGCTATGCCGGTGACGGGACCTGGGACCGCGTGCTTTCGCGCCTACTGGCGCAGGCCGACGCGAACGGGCAGATCGACTGGAACGTGTCGGTGGACGCGACGATCAACCGCGCCCACCAGCACGGCACGAACACGACGCGCCCGGAGCAGGACACAGGGGGCGACATCGAACTACACGCCCAGGCCGGTCGGGTTCGTCCACAGCACCCTCGGGGGTAAGCGTGAGCCGGCCGGTCATGGCATCGGTCGTTCGCGCGGTGGGCTGAGTACGAAGATCCACGCCGCGGTCGATGGGCGCGGGCGCCCGCTCGCGATCGTGGTCACCGGAGGGCAGCGCAACGACGGCGCGATGCTCGAGCAGGTCCTGGCAGACATCCACGTGCCGCGGCTGGGCCCCGGCCGCCCGCGCACCACACCGGACGCCGTCATCGCGGACCGGGCCTACACCAGCGGAAAGACCCGCCGCATGCTCGCGGGCCGTGGCATCAAGGCCGTGATCCCGCAAAAGAGTGACGAGATCGCCGCCCGGCGCCGCAAGAGGTCGGCCGGTGGGCGCCCGCCGAAGCTGGACACCGTGACATACAAGGGCCGTAACGTCGTCGAACGCACCTTTGCCCTGGCCAAGCAGTGGCGCGCGCTGGCCACCGGTACGACAAGCTCGCCATCACCTACCGCGCCGCGGTCGTGCTCTCAGCCTGCATCACCTGGATGCGCATTTAGGAGACACGCCCTAGTCGCAGTTCTGGATCTTGTCTCTCCGCGCTCGTGCTTCTCGGTGGCGTTGACGGCGACGGAACTGCGCCCTAAATCGCCGTTGAGCGGCTTCGATGCGGTCGGCGGACGGGTCTGCTGCCCACTCGTAGTACTCGCTTTCTGCGCCGTCGCGCCCACCGTCCGCTTCGACCAGGCGACCTAGGGAGGTCTTGCTGGGTTCGCCCTTCGGGAGCGCCGCAACCCATGGCCCCTTCGCTGACTCGCTACCCACGTATCCAGGGTAGAGGGCAGTGAGCATCCGGGGCGGATGCAAGAGGACCTGCTGGGCGCGCCACTTGGGAGACACGCACGACTAGTTCCGGACGACGGCGGACGCAGGGTCAGCCCGCGAGCCCGACCAGCAGGTCAGCCGCACCTCGCGTCGCCGCGATGAGCTCCGCGTTGACCTGGTCGGAGCCGCGCGCCCAGTGCCGCGCCTCCTCGACGCTCTTGCCGAACGCCCGGTGCCGCGCCTCGAGGCGGGCGAGCCGGACGCCGTCGGGCACCTCGACGTACCAGACCTCGGCCATCCGAGCCCGGGCGGTCGGCCAGGCTCCCGACTGCGCGAGCAGGTAGTTCCCCTCGGTGACCACGAGCGGCACCTCGGCGGGCACCTCGACCCCGGCCGCGACCGGCTCCTCGATCTCGCGCCGGAACGCCGGCGCATAGACCGGCGGGTCACCAGGACGCGCGTCGGCGAGGCGCGCGACCAGCGCGGCGTACCCGGCGTCGTCGAAGGTGTCGATCGCGCCCTTGCGCCCGGCACAGCCGTGCGCCGCCAGGACGGCGTTCGACAGGTGGAACCCGTCCATCCCGACACCCACGGCCCGCTCCGGCCCGAGCGCCGCGACCAGCTCGGCTGCCAGCGTCGACTTGCCCGACCCGGGCGCCCCGACGATGCCCAGGACAGCCCGCCGACCCGGGACCGCCAGGCCGCGGGCACGCTCGACGAGCTCCGCCGTCGTGCTCACCGGGGCACCTGCGCGAGCCAGGCGCGCGGGCCCACGTGCTGCACCCGGGTGGTCGCCACCCGGGCGGCCGTGGTGCAGGCCTCCGGCAGCGGCGAGCCGTCGGCGAGCGCGGCGGCCAGCGCCCCGTGGAACGCGTCGCCCGCGCCGAGGGTGTCGCGCACCTCGACGTCCGGGACGTCGACCGTGCCCGAGCCGGAGTGGTTGAACCACTCGACCGGCCCGCCGCCGTGGGTGACCACCACGGAAGCCGCACCGAGCTCCCGCGCGCCGGACGCGCCGTCGTCGTACCCGGGCACGGTGAAGTCCGCGGAGAGCGCGGCGACGTCGGCGGCGGGCAGCAGGTCCGCGAAGACCGGCCGCCACCGCCCGGCGTCGAGGACCACCGGCGGGCGCCGGGTGCTGCCGTCGAAGTGGTCGACGACGGCGCGGGCGATCGCCGGGTGGTGCCCGTCGAGCAGGACGAGGTCGGGCGTGGGCAGCTGCGGCAGGTTCGCCGGTGCGGGGGCGTCGGCGAGCGCCGCGTCCGCCGAGACGACGGACCGCTCCCCCGTGGCGTCGTCGACCAGCACCGCCGAGACCGCGAGCGGGAACGCCTTGCCGCCGACGACGTCGTGCACCTCGACGCCGTGGGCGGCCAGGTCGCCACGGGCCGCCATCGCGACAGGGCCGTCGCCGAGCGCGGTGACCAGCACGGCACGGACCCCCAGCGCGGCCGCCGTGACCGCGGCGTTGGCCGCCGGGCCGCCCGCCGCGACGTCCTGGCGGGAGGCAGTGACCTTCTCGTCGCGGCCGGGCCGTCCGTCCGCGCGGTGCACGACGTCGAGCGTGGTCAGCCCCACGAACCAGCAGGTGCGCATCGCTCTCCAGGTGCTCAGCGGCCGGTGCCGTCGACGGCGTAGGGCTCGATCGCAGTGACCTCGTCGTCCGTCAGCGGCCCCGCCGCGAGCGCCGCGAGGTTGTCCTCGAGCTGGGCCACGCTCGAGGCGCCGATCAGCGCCGAGGTGACCCGCTGGTCGCGCAGCACCCAGCTCAGGGCGAGCTGGGCGAGGCTCTGCCCGCGGCCGGCAGCGATCTCGTTCAATGCGCGTGCACGCTCGAGGTACGTCTCGCTCAGGGCGTCGCTGGACAGGAAAGGCGAGTCGGAGCGGGCCGCCCGCGACCCCGCAGGCGCCTCACCGCTCAGGTAGCGGCCGGTGAGCAGCCCTTGCTGCAGCGGGGAGAAGACGATGGTGCCCACGCCCAGGTCGCCGACGGCGTCCAGCAGGGACTCGCTCTGGCGGCCGTCGTAGGGGTCCTCGCGCTCCGGGTCTTCGATGTGCCGGTTGAACATCGAGTAGCTGGGCTGATGGATGAGCATCGGCGTGCCGAGGTCCGCCAGGATGCGTGCCGCCTCGCGGGTGCGCGCCGGGGAGTAGTTCGACACCCCGACGTACAGCGCCTTGCCCTGCTGCACCGCCGACGCCAGGGCACCCATGGTCTCCTCCAACGGCGTGGAGGGGTCCGGGCGGTGGTGGTAGAAGATGTCGACGTAGTCCAGGCCCATGCGGGCCAGCGACTGGTCGAGCGAGGACAGCAGGTACTTGCGCGAGCCGTGGTCCCCGTACGGGCCGGGCCACATGTCGTAACCCGCCTTGGTGGAGATGACGAGCTCGTCGCGGTACGGGTGCAGGTCGCTGGCGAGGTGCCGCCCGAAGTTCTCCTCGGCCGAGCCGTAGGGCGGGCCGTAGTTGTTCGCCAGGTCGAAGTGCGTGACGCCGAGGTCGAACGCGCGGCACAGGATGGCGCGCTGCGTCTGGAGCGGGTTCACGTGGCCGAAGTTGTGCCACAGGCCCAGCGACAGCGCCGGCAGGTCGAGCCCGGAGCGGCCGGTACGACGGTAGGTCATCGAGTCGTAGCGGGCGTCGTCGGCCAGGTAGCGAGGTGCGAGAGGCATAAGAGCATCCTGTCAGAGCAGCGCCATCGCCAGCAGCGGCGCCGGGACGGCCCACACCTCACCGCTCGTGTCCAGGATCGACTTCGTCGCGAGGATCCCGCGCTGGTACTTGCCCACGATCACGCGGGCCTCGCTCTTCCAGCCGCGCGAGACCCACTTCGACTCGATCGGCACAGTCATGACGGTCCCTGCGTCGGACGGCAATGAGATCGATGACAGGTCGATCTCCCGGTCGTTGCTCGTCCGTACGTATCCGATGGTGTCACCAGCCAGCCATCGCCCCTCGGAGTGGGCGTCCACCGCGCGCGCGAGGTGCACGCCGATGGTCTGTTCGGTCAGCGACGTCATGGCGGGCGCCTTCGACCCGGCACGTAGACGTGACGGCAACCATGAGAGGACCGGATCGGTGAGGTAGTGCTTGGACTGCGTTCGAGGCACCAGCGCTCCGGAGTCGTCTCGCTGAGGACAGCGCAGCACAGCGTGCGACGACACCATCCGCGTCAGCCGTGTCTCCAAGGCCGCCCGAGTCCGACCGATGATGATCGCCGTCGGGTTGACCGCCAGCGGACTCGTCGCGCGCTCCGACAGGGCCTCCAACAGCAGAGGCACAGATTCTGGTGTGCTCTCCGGGTCCATGTCCCGATGCAGCCACGCCTGAAGGTCCTGCAGGTATGCATCCGAGACGGCACCGTTCCGGACGTACTCGGCCACGGCGCGCGGAAACCCACCCACGCTCAGGAACTGCTGCCAAGCCAGATCGAACTCGTCGACGAACAATCCCGTCTCGGCGAGCTGGGCCCGCGTCTCGTCGCTCTGGAGGTGACCGGGATGAACGCGTGGCAGAGCAGGGAGGTTCTCGCGCGTGGTGCCGATGAACTCGCGGAAGCTCATCGGCAGGAGAACTCGGCGGCGGCGTGTCTCAGAACCTGCCCGGCCAGCCATGAGGTTGCCCTCGACATCCTCGTCCGGATCCCATCGGGACCCCGTGGCGATGACCGTGTCGTGTGCGAACGCCGTGTTGTCCCGCGCGTCCTTGAAGACCGACGACCACCCACGCACCGAGGTGATCTCGTCGAAGAGCCACACCCGAGGCCGCGCCCCGTCGAGATCGACCGACTCGGTCATGCTGCGCGCCAGTGTGAGTACTCGGCGGACGTCCTGCAGCGTCAACGTGTCACACGGGACGTGGATGATCTGGCGGGGATCGACATCACCCCGCTCGCAGAGCGCCGCGGCGAGCTGCAGCATCGCGACGGACTTGCCGATGCGCCGCGGCCCCGACAGGACGATCACCCGATCGCCGAGCGGATCCGTCGCGACGTCGTCGAGCACTTCCGTCCGATACCCGATGTCGTAACGTGCCAACCCCTGGAGCACCGGGTGCCGCTCGGTCCAAGCGGTAGCCTCTTCGCCGAGCACCTGCGCCTTCCACCAGGGGTTTCGCTCGCCGAGGTGCTGCCGGATGGAGTCGTCGCGCATGTCAAGAAGGTAGCATCGACTTCATTCAAGGGGGAGGGTCGAGCGCACCTGACTTCATTCAAGGGGGAGGGTCGAGTGCACCTGACTTCATTCAAGGGGGCTCGGGTCCGCAGAGGGCGACGAAGCGCGTCATCTCACGGGCCGGCGGCACCGTCCGCGACATCCCAGTGCTCGGCCCGGACCAGCTGATCTGCGCGTGGCCTGCCTGATGCCGGTCACACTTGACCCGAACGAGAGCCGGACCGGCGGAACGGAGCGAGACATGGACGACGGTGGCACGACGCGCCCGGGCACGCCACGGTCGGCCGAGTGGTCGGTGGCGCTCGGTGTGGCCGGGCTGGCCTGCGCCGTCGTCCCCGTGGTCGGGGACTGGGTGGCCGCCCCGCTCGCCGTCGCGTCGATCACGCTCGGTTCGCTCGCTATCCACGTCGCCGAGCGAGACGGTCGGCCCGGCACGGCCCGCGGGCTCGTCGGGGCGATGATCGGCGTGGTCGCGCTGGGCGTGGTGCTCTTCTCGCTGGCCGCCGGGATCGTCCACACGGGCTGACGGCCGGCGCTATGCGGCGGGCGGCACCGGGAAGTTGGCGCGGAAGAGGTTCGTCGGGTCCCAGTCCCGCTTGACCTCCCGCAACCGAGTCAGGGTCGGCTCGGGGAACGCGTCGGCGAGGCGCTCCGGGCGCGTGTCGGTGTCGAAGGAGAGGTACAGCCCGTCGGCGTGCGGCAACATCTCGGCGTCCCACACCGTGTCGAGCGCCTCCTGAGAGGCCGACATCGCCGAGAGCAGGAAGTTCTGGTGCCGGTGGGCGTACGCCGTCGCCGCGTCGGGCAGGTCGTGCGCGGCCCCGCCGGTGGCGCGGACCTGCAGGAAGGTCGCCGAGCCCGACGCCGCCACGCGCTCGAAGCCGCGGGACGTCGCGGTGTCGAGGTGCGTGACGAGCGCGGATCGCACGGAGGGGTCGCCACCTCCCGTGTGGCGCTTGTCCCCCGCCTGCACGACGCCGGCGTACGGCAGCAGGTACGCCTGGTGGTCGAGCAGCGGACCTGCGTCGGCGAGACGTTCCAGCTGGGTGACCGCCGCTGTCGTGTCGTCACCGGCGTAGACGGTCATGAGCTGCGCCACCGGCCCCTGGCCCCGCCGGGGCGGCGAGAGGATGAGGAAGCTCGTGAGCTCGCGCGGCGCCGTCTCGACCGCGGCACCCCACCGCTCGAGCAGCCCCGCGGTGTCGGTGGCGTCGAGGGTCATCTGGGAGAAGACGACGTCGCCCAGATCCATCGCCTCGACCTCCACCCAGGTGACCGCGCCGAGGTTGCCGCCGGCGCCCCGCAGCCCCCAGAACAGGTCGGGGTTCTCGTCCGCGGAGGCATGCACGACCCGCCCGTCCGCCGTGACGACCTCGGCCGCCACGACGTGGTCGATCGTCAGCCCGTACGTGCGCCCGAGGAACCCGACACCACCTGCGGTCGCGAGCCCTCCGACCCCGACGCCCCCGTAGTCGCCCGAGCTGATCGCCCAGCCGCGCGGGGCGAGCGCCTCGGCGACCTTCTCCCAGGTCGCCCCGGCTCCGAGACGCACCCGGCGAGTGGCCTCGTCGACCACCTCGATCTGGTCCAGCGCCCCGAGGTCGACGACGATCCCGCCGTCGTTCGTGGACCGGCCGCTGATGCCGTGCCCGCCCGACCGGACACCCAGGGGAACCTCCTGCGTCCGCGCGTAGGTGACGGCGTCGGACACCTCGGCGGCACTGCGCGGCCGCAGGACGAGGCCCGGCGCGCCCGAGCGCAGGTAGTTGTGCCGCACGACGTCGTAGGAGCGGTCGCCAGGTTCGACGGCGGTGGTCGCCAGCGTGGGCGGCACGCCGTCGTAGTCGATCCCGTCGCGCCGCAGCGCGATCGCGGCCCGGCCACGGCGGGTCGCGGCAGGAGCCGTCCCGTGCGCGGCCCGCTCGCGGGCGACCAGCTCGCGCACGGCCGGGGCGATCTCCTCGCCCAGCACCGAGAACATACCCGGATCGTCCGAGGCCACGATGAACGAGCCGACGCCGTCGTCCAGCGCCAGCGCGGCGAGCTCCTCGACCCACTGCTCGACGGGCCCCTGCAGGAAGCCCCGCCGGTCGGCGGTGACCGCGCCCTGCACGTTGAGCAGGCGGCGGATCTCGGCGGGGTGACGCCCCGCCTCCTCGGCCGTCTCGTCGATGATCGCGTTGCCGCGGGCGAGGTCACCGTCCTTCATGTAGGCGAGGGACGGCAGCCAGCCGTCGGCCTGGCGCGCGACGAGGCGGAGCATGCGCGGCTTGTACGCGCCGAGCCAGATCGGCACGTCGTGCGCCGGCGCAGGTCCGCGCTTGGCGCCGGTGACGCGGTGGTGCTCGCCGTCGGTGCGCAGCACGCGGCGCTCGCCGGCGTCCCAGATGCCGCGGATGATGTCGACGGCCTCGGCGAGCGCCGTCACGGACTCTCCCGGGGTGAGGCGGCGGCCACCCATGGACTCGATGGCGTCCCAGAACCCACCTGCGCCGAGGCCCAGGTCGATACGTCCGCCGCTGAGCAGGTCCAGGCTCGCCACCGAGCGGGCGAGGACCGCCGGCTGGCGCAGCGGCAGGTTCAGCACGTTGCCCGCCAGGTGGATGCGCTCGGTGACCGCCGCGGCGTAGGAGATCAGCGTCCAGGTGTCGAGGAACCCTGGCTGGTACGGGTGGTCCTGGAAGGTCACGAGGTCCAGGCCGGCTGCCTCGGCTGCCTGCGCCAGCCAGACGGGCTGCTGCGGGTCACGGTTGGACGGGGTGACGAAGGTGCCGAAGACCAGGTCGTGGCCGTAGTCGGTCATGGGCGCTCCAGGTGACGAGAGATGATCTGTGCTGCAGATGATATACCCGGCAACTCATCTGGATGACATCGCATTCCGCGGTACGATGGCGACATGCCCACGCTCGCTGCGCCCTCACCCTTCGGCTGGTCGCTCGCTGCCCTCCTGCGCGAGTGGAAGCACCGGGTGGCCGCCACCTGCGACGAGCTGCCGCAGGGCTCCCGGGGCTACGAGGTGCTCTCTGCCGTGGTGCACGACCGACCGCCGACGCAGGCGGCGCTCGCCACGCGCCTCGGGATCGACCGGACCGTGATGACCTACCTCATCGACGAGCTCGACGCCGCCGGGCTGGCGCGGCGCGAGCCGGACCCGACGGACCGCCGCGCACGACGGATCGTCGCCACCGCGCGGGGCGCCGAGATCGTCGCCGGGCTCGACGCCCAGGTCGCGCGGGCCGAGGACGAGCTGCTCGCAGCCCTCGAGCCCGCGGAACGCACGGCACTGCGAGGCCTCCTGGCGCGCGCGGCGTCCGGGGCCGCTCCCGCCGACGACCGCTGCGCCGTCGTCGGCGACGTGATGACGTCCCGCCTCGAATGACGATCGGCTCCCGGTGGAGCAGGCCGCCGGGCCACGCTTGACCCTGACACGGTGAGAGACGGGAGAACGGTGTCATGTTGTCCATCGGGGCGTTCGCGCAGATCGGCCAGGTGACCCACCGCATGCTGCGGCACTGGGACACCGCCGGCCTGCTCGTTCCCGCCCACGTCGACGCGTTCACCGGGTACCGCTCGTACGACCCGTCCCAGCTCGACCGTCTCCACCGCATCGTCGCCCTGCGCCAGCTCGGCTTCGGCCTCAACGACATCACGCTGATCCTGGCGGACGGCGCCGACGTCGAGCGGCTCGCCGAGCTGCTGCAGGTCCGACGGGCGGAGGTCGAGGAGGAGCACGAGCGGGCCACGGCGCGGCTCGTCGACGTGGAGCGCAGGCTCCGGCTCATCGAGAAGGAGAAGGTCATGACCAGCATCGAGATCGTCCAGAAGTCCCTGCCCGCCGTCCGGCTCGCGGCGCGCACCGCCGTCGTGGGCGCCCAGCCCGAGATGCCCGGCGTCGTCGGCCCCGCCTTCGACGCCGTCGCCCGGGCGCTCGAGCCGAACAAGGGGCTGCTCGAGACGCCGATCGCCCAGTACGACATGGGTGAGGACGGCCTGCGGGTCGTCGTGGGGTACGCCTACGACGGCGAGGCACGGCCCGGGTTCGAGGTCGTCGACCTGCCGGCGGTCGGCACCGCGATGTGCGCCGTGCACCACGGGCCGATGGACCAGATCGCCGGGTCGTGGCAGGCGCTGCACACCGAGATGACCGAGCGGGGCTACGTGCCCTCGGGGCCGTGCCGGGAGCTCTACGTGCGTGCCGAGCCGGACCACGACCAGAGCGACTGGGTCACCGAGCTGCAGCAGCCCGTCACCCGCGCCTGACCAGCGCGCCTCCGCCCCCCCCCGCCCGAGCGTTGTGGGCGCGATTTCTGGGCGCCGAGACCGGACGTATCCGGCATATCGGGCCAGAAATCGCGCCCACAACCATCAGGTGACGGCGCCGAGGTGCCAGGGGATGAACTCCTCGGCACCGATGCCGAGCTCCTCGCTCACGGTCTGCTCCCCGGACGCGACCGCGAGGATCTTCGCCAGGATCTCCTCGCCGACCTCCTCCAGCGTGGCCGTGCCGTCCACGATCCGGCCGGCGTTGACGTCCATGTCCTCGCTCATCCGGTCGTACATCGGCGTGTTCGTGGCGACCTTGATCGACGGCGTCGGCTGGCATCCGAACACCGAGCCGCGCCCCGTGGTGAACACCACGACGTTCGCCCCGCCCGCCACCATCCCCGTCACGGACACCGGGTCGTAGCCGGGGGTGTCCATGAAGGTGAACCCACGGTCGGTGATCTGCTCAGCGTACTCGTACACGGCCGTCAGGTCGGCGGTGCCGCCCTTGGCCACCGCGCCGAGCGACTTCTCGAGGATCGTCGTCAGGCCGCCCGCCTTGTTGCCGGGCGACGGGTTGTTGTCGAGGGTGCCCTGGCCGGCGGCCACGTAGTCGCGCCACCAGTCGATCCGGTCCAGCAGCTTCTTCGCCACGCCCGGTGAGGTGGCCCGCGCGGTCAGCAGGTGCTCCGCACCGTAGACCTCGGGCGTCTCGGCGAGCACCGACGTGCCGCCGTAGGCGACGATCCGGTCCGACGCCCAGCCGAGCGCCGGGTTGGCGGTGATCCCGGAGTAGCCGTCGGACCCGCCGCACTCCAGGCCCAGGACCAGCTCCGAGACGTCGCACTCGGTCCGACGGCGCGCGTCCACCTCGGGCAGCATCGCTCGCACCGCCTCGACGCCCGCCCGCACCGAGGCCCGCACGCCACCCGTCTCCTGGATGGTCATCGACCGCACCACGGTGTCGTCCGGGATCGCGGCCAGCAGCCCTCCGGCTCCCGCATCGGTGCCGGCCGGCGCGCCCATGCCGGGCATGCCCAGGTCGGCGACGGAGCCGGAGCGCGCGGACAGCGCAGCTCCGGGCACCATCTCGCAGCCCAGACCGAGGACGAGCACCCCGGCGACGTTCGGGTTCGCCGCATACCCGCGCAGGGTGCGCAGCAGCATCTGGCCGCCCTCCGAGTCCGGTACGAGCCCGCACCCGGAGGTGTGCGTCAGCGCGATGACGCCGTCCACGTTCTCGAACTCGTCCAGCGCCGCACCGCGGAACTGCTCCGCGATCATCTTCGCCGTCGTCGCCGAGCAGTTCACGCTCGTCAGGATCGCCAGGTAGTTGCGGGTACCGACCCGGCCGTCCGCGCGACGGTAGCCGCGGAACGTGGGCCGCGGGACGCCGTCGGGCACCGTCAGCTCGGTGTGGGTGCCGCCGAGCGGCGCCTCGCGCTCGCCCGGGTCGAACCCCAGGTTGTGCGAGTGCACGTGGTCGCCCGGGACGATGCCCGCCGTGGCGACGCCGATGACCTGCCCGTACTTGTGCACCGGCGCCCCGGCAGCGACCTGCCGCAGCGCGACCTTGTGCCCGCGGGGTACGGCCTCGCGGACGACGACGGCGGTCCCGTCAGGGGCGACGGCGCGGTCGGCGGCGGTGAGGTCACGCGTGGCGACGGCGACGTCGTCGCCGTGGCGGAGCACGAGCAGGTCGTTCATCAGGTCGTTCCGTCCTCGACATGGCGACAGCCCCGCCGGGCGGCGGGGCTGAGACCGTCGGGTACGGGGCCGCCGGGAGGTTCCGGTCGGCGACCCCGCACCCTTCGGGTCAGGTGAGCTGAGGCATCAGCTCGGGACCGAGGTGGCTCAGGAGGTGGCTGCCTCGACCTCGGAGAGGAACGCGTCGGCGGCCTCGTCCGGGGTCATGGAGCCGAAGAGCACCTCGGAGTTGATACGGATCATGATGTCCTGGACGTCGCCCGCACCGTTCGGCGGCACCGACGGGGCGTCCGGGATCTCGTCCTCGATCTCGGCCATGAAGTCGGCGACCTTGGCGTCCGCGGCCTCGAGGTCCCCGAGGATGGACTCGCGCACCGACAGGTTCGAGGGCAGACCACGGTCCGTGAGCTGGAGCGCGGCGACCTCGGGGTCGTTGAGCAGGAAGTCGACGAACATGGCCGACTCCTCCGGGTGCTCGGAGGTCGCGGAGACCGAGTAGAACATGGCCGGCTTGAAGTACATGCCGGTCCGCTCGTGCTCCGTCTCACCCGGCATGCGCAGCAGCTCGAGGTCGTTGCCCGAGGCCGAGCTCAGCGCGCCGAGCTGGTTCGACCACCACACGCCCAGGCCACCGGCGTTGGTACCCAGCAGCGAGCCCTCCGGGCCGGCGTTCTGGATCTCCACGGTGCGGCTGCCGTCCGGCGAACCGCCGCTCTCCTGCAGGTCGAGCCCGATCTGGAAGAATTCCTCGACGGTCTCCTTGTCGACACCGAGCGAGCCGTCCTCGTTGTAGAGGCTCTGGCCCTTCTGGCGCGCGAGGACGCTCAGGCCGGCCTCGTTGAAGCCGATGTCCTGGGTGCCGTAGACGCCGTCACCGGCGGCCTCGGACAGCTCGGCCGAGACCTTGACGAAGTCCTCCCACGTCCACGTCGTGTCGTCCGGGACCTCCACGCCGGCGTCGGCGAAGATCTGCGGGTCGGCCATCATCGCGTAGGCGTTCACGCCGGTGGCCAGGCCGTAGAGCGTGCCTTCGACCCGACCGCCGTCGATGATCGTCTCGGGGATCTCGGAGGTGTCGATGTCCAGGGACTCCAGGTCGGCGAGCACGCCACGGTTGGCGTAGTCGGCGATGAAGCGCTCCTCGTGGGTGATGACGTCCGGGGTGTCCCCACCGGCCGTCGACGTGGCCAGCTTGTCCCAGTAGCCGCCCCAGTCGGTGTAGTCCGGGACCACCGTGATGCCCGGGTTCTTCTCCTCGAAGAGGTCGATGATCTCCTGCGTGGTCTGGTGGCGGTCGTCCGACCCCCACCAGGAGAAGCGGATCTCGACACCGTCGCCGTCGCCGCCCTCCTCGGCCTGCGTGCTGTCGGAACCGGGACCGCCGCTCGATCCCCCTGCGCAGGCGCCCAGGGCCATCGCACCGGCTGCCGTCATGGCGATGAATGCGGCGCGGGTCCGTCCACGTCGAGTGGTCGTTGCTCGCATGATTCTCCTTGTGTGTGCGTGACGAAACGTCGTCGTTGTCATCTAGCAGGAGGTCCCACCGTCGGGACCTCGTGGGAGCGGTTACTTGATACCTGTCGTGGCGATCCCCTTGACCAGGTACTTCTGGCCGAAGAGGAAGACGATGAAGACCGGGACCAGGGACACGATCGACATCGCGAACAGCGGGCCCCACGAGCTGTTGCTCGTGGCGTCGATGAAGGTCCGCAGCGCGATGGGCACCGTGTACATGTCGGGCCTGGTCAGGAAGATCAGCTGGCTGAAGAAGTCGTTCCACGTCCAGATGAAGGTGAAGATCGCCGTGGTGGCCAGCGCCGGCAACGACAGCGGCAGCATGATCTGCAGGAAGATCCGGCCGTGCCCGCAGCCGTCCAGGCGGGCGGCCTCGTCCAGCTCCTTCGGCAGCCCACGGAAGAACTGGACCATCAGGAAGATGAAGAACGCGTCCGTGGCCAGCAGCTTGGGGACGATGAGCGGCAGGAACGTGTTGATCCACTGCAGCTCGGAGAACAGGATGTACTGCGGCACGATGATCACGTGGATCGGCAGCATGATCGTCATGAGCATGATGGCGAACCAGATGGGGCGGCCGCGGAACTTCAGCCGGGCGAAGGCGTAGGCCGCCATGGAGCACGAGATCAGGTTCCCCACCACGGAGCCCAGCACGATGATCGCCGAGTTGAGCAGGTAGTGGTGGAACGGGTGCAGGAGCGCGTTCCAGCCCTCGCCGTAGTTCGAGAGGTCGATCGCGCTGGGGATCAGGCCCGGTTCGCGGAAGATGATCTCGTTCGGCTTGAACGAGCTCGAGAGCATCCACAGCAACGGGTAGAGCATGATCAGCCCGAAGCCGATCAGCATGACGTGCTTGAGCACTCGACGGACCCGGGGGCCGGCCTTGCGGCGGTGGGGGGCGTCGGGCACCTGGGCGGCGACCTCGGACAGCGACCGGCGTTCCCGGACAGGGGTCCGCGTCGCCGTCGGCTCGGTGTGTGCGTCGGGGCGCACCGGGGTGTCAGTCATCGTAGAAGACCCAGAACTTGGAGGCGAGGAAGTTGACGGCGGTCATGCCGGCGACGATGAGGAGCAGGAACCAGGCCATCGCCGAGGCGTACCCCATGTCGAACGACTTGAAGCCGTTCTGGTACAGGTACAGCGTGTAGAAGAGCGTCGAGTCGACGGGCCCTCCCGTGCCCCCGGAGACGATGAACGCCTGGGTGAACGACTGGAACGCCCCGATGAGCTGGAGCACCAGGTTGAAGAAGATGATCGGGCTCAGCAGCGGGATCGTGATGTTGAAGAACTGCCGGAGCTTCGAGGCGCCGTCGATGGACGCGGCCTCGTAGTACATGGCCGGGATCTGCCGCAGACCGGCCAGGAAGATGATCATCGGTGCGCCGAACGTCCACACGTTGAGGACCATCAGCGTGCCCAGCGCGTAGTCGGGGTGCGACACCCAGCCGTACCCCTCGATGCCGAAGTACGCGAGGACCTGGTTCACCAGGCCGTCCGCGCCGAACACCTGGCGCCACAGCAGCGCGATGGCCACCGAGCTGCCGAGCAGCGAGGGAAGGTAGTAGACCGACCGGTAGATCGCGAGGCCGCGCAGGCCGCGGTCGAGGACCATCGCCAGGCCGAGCGCCGCCATGAGCTGCAGCGGCACCGAGATGAGCACGTAGCGCAGCGTGACGCTCAGGGACTGCATCCACCGCGGGTCGTCGAACATCCGCTGGTAGTTCTCGATCCCGATCCAGCTCGGCGACTCGAGCAGGCTGTAGTCGGTGAACGACAGGTACAGCGAGGCGAGCAGAGGGAATGCAGTGATCAGCCCGAGCCCCACGAACCAGGGGGCAAGGAAGATCGCAGCAGCCTTGCCGTCGCCCTTGCGCGTCTCGCGGCTCGCACCGCGGGTCTTGGCGACCTCTTGCATCACGGACACGGTCGCACCTCCCCGTGCTCTGCCGTGGTGGACACCATCGTCGTCCTCCTGATCGTCGTCGATCGCGGTGACCGGTCAGGAGCGAGTGCTCGTGGCCGGGAAACCGGTTGCTGCTGAGGAAGTTACCACAAGAGGAACCGGTTTCCCATGGTGTACCGTCATCTCCTGGACCGACCCCGCATCAGGGCGTCGGCGGTGATCAGAACGTGATCCACGCGTGATCTACGCGTGATGCGAGGACGGAGGCAAAGATGCCCGGCGCGAAGACACACCGTCCTGCGGTGACCATCGCCGATGTCGCGAGAGCGGCCGGCGTCTCCCGAGCGACGGTGTCGCGCGTGATGAACGGCCGCAGCACGGTCGATCCCGCGATCTCGGCCCGCGTGCAGGAGGCCGCGATCGACCTGAGCTACCGGCCGAGCATCGTGGCGCGCAGTCTCTCGCTCGGGCGCACGACGACGGTCGCGCTCGTCGTCCCCGACCTCGGCAACCCGGTGTTCCAGCAGATCCTCGGCGGCGTCTCGTCGGCCGCCGGCGAGGACGGCTACCGCGTGCTCGTCGCGGACTCGGCCGAGGACCCGAGCGCCGAGGCGGCGATCGCCCGCGAGGCCCGGCACCGCTGCGACGCCCTCATCCTCGTCTCCCCGCGGATGCCCGACGCCGCCCTCGACGCCCTGCTCCCGGAGGTGACCCCCGCCGTCGTCATCAACCGCGAGGTCGCCGGCGGCGCGCCCAGCCTCGTCGTCGACTACGTCGACGCGGCCGTCCAGGTCGTCGAGCACCTCGTCGAGCTGGGCCACCGGCGGATCGCCTACCTCGCCGGACCCGTGGCCTCCGTCTCCGACCGTGCCCGACGGCGCGGGCTCGCCGTCTGCGGCGAGCGGCACCCGGACCTGGAGATCGTCGAGCTCACGGCCGGCTCCGACATCGCGGCAGGCCACGCCGCCGCGCCCGCCGTCCTCGCCAGCCGCGTCACCGCGGCCGTGGCGTTCAACGACCTCGTCTCGTTCGGGCTGCTCGCAGCCCTCAACGAGGCGGGCGTCGCCGTGCCCACGGACATCTCCGTGTGCGGCTTCGACGACATCGAGCTCGCCCGGTACGCCACACCGGGACTGACCACCGTCGCCGTCCCCCAGGAAGAGCTGGGACGGCATGCCTGGAGGGAACTGCACGCCGTGATCGACAACACCGCGAGCGCCGCGGAGGCGACGCGATTCGGCGTCCGGCTCGAGGTGCGGTCCAGCACCGGGCCGGTGCCGCGGACCGCCGCACACGCCGAGACGCCGGTGGAGACGCCGTCCGCCCCGGCGCCCCACGAGACCCCGGAGCGGCAGGCCGAGCAGGCGCCGGCCTGGACCCTGGAGAACGGCGTGCCGGTGCTCCGCCGCGCCGCCGACCACGTGGCGCTCTCCCGCTACGAGTCCGGCAAAGGGCTCCCCACCATCCACTCCCCGCGGCCCTACCTGCACCCGGTCCACTCGCTGGCCGGGGTGCCGCTGACCGAGTCGGGCCCCGTGGACCACCGCCACCACTACGGGGTGAGCATCGCCGTCGCGGACGTCAACGGCACCAGCCACTGGGGCGGGCGCACGTACGTGACCGACGTCGGCCCCACGCTCCTGCCCAACCACGGCCGGCAGACGTCGACCAGCACCGTCGTCGACCCCCTGTCGCCGAACCTGCTGCTCGACACCGTCGTGTGGACCGACGAGCACGGCGAGCCGCAGCTCGACGAGCGTCGCCGCATCGGCGCCCGGCTCCTCGAGGACGGCTGGGCGCTCGAGTGGCGCTCGACGCTGCACGCCGCGCACGGCCCGCTGGAGATCCGCTCCCCCGCCACGAACGGGCGCCCCGGCGCCGGCTACGGCGGGGTGTTCTGGCGGCTGCCGATCGCGGAGTCCACGCGGGTGCTGTCGGCCGACGGCGAGGGCCAGGACCAGGCGCACGGGTCGACGTCGCCGTGGGTGGCTTTCGTCCAGCGGCACCGCGACGCCCGTGGCGGCGAACGGACCACGACGACGCTGCTCACCCAGACCTCCCCCGCGCGCCACTGGTTCCTCCGGTCGGAGGAGTACCCCGGCGCCTGCCCGGCGCTGGCCTGGGACACGCCGCTGCACGTCCCGGCCGGCGGAACCGTCGAGACCGGCGTCGTCGCCGCGATCATCGACCGTGAGCTCGACGCCGGCGAGGCGGCAACGCTCGCCACCGGCCTGCGCTGACGCCCCACCATCCTCGGAGACCTTCATGACGAACGCCCGCATCGCCGTCGTCGGCATACACGGACACGGCGAGAAGCACGTCCGGCACGCGCTCGAGCTCGGGGACACCGGACGAGCGCGGCTGTGCGCCGTCGTCGACCCGCGCGAGCCCGTCGAGGGGCACGCGGCGCACGGCACGGGGACCTCCTGGTTCCCCACGCTCGGCGACCTGTTGTCCTCCTCCGACCCGGACGTCCGGCCCGACGTCGTGGTCCTGTGCACGCCCATCCCGACGCACCTGCCGCTGGCCAAGGCCGCGATGGAGGCGGGCATCGACGTGCTGCTGGAGAAGCCGACGGCGGCGTCGCTCGCCGAGCTCACCGAGCTCGTCGCGATCAGCGACCGCACGGGACGGCTGTGCCAGGTGGGCTTCCAGACGTTCGGCTCGCACGCGCTCGACGCCGTCGGCGAGCTGGTCGCCCGCGGTGAGATCGGCGACGTCGTCGGCTACGGCGCGGTCGGGACCTGGGTGCGCGACACCGCGTACTGGGCCCGCTCGTCCTGGGCCGGACGGCGCCGCCTCGACGGGCGCGACGTCGTCGACGGCGTCGTGACCAACCCGCTGGCGCACGCCGTGGCCACCACGCTGCGCATCGGCAGGGTGACGCGGGCCGAGGACGTCGCCTGGGTGGACACCGACCTGTACCGCGCGAACCCGATCGAGTCGGACGACACGTCGTCGGTGCGCGTGACGGCGGCGGACGGGACGCGCTACGGGTTCGGGCTGACGCTGTGCGCGTCCGAGCGGGGCACCGCCCACGTGCTGGTGATCGGCACGGAGGGCGAGATCGAGCTCCAGTACGAGCACGACCGGCTCGTGCTGCGCAGCGGCCGGGTGACGATGGACAAGTCGTACGGCCGCACCCCGCTGCTGGAGGACCTGCTGGACGTCCGCGCCTCCGGCGATCCCCAGCGCACCCTGCTCTGCGACGTCCGGGACACCGGTGCGTTCATGCGGGTGCTCGAGGCCGTGCGCACCGGGCCCGACCCGCGTGCCGTGCCCGCCGGCGCCGTGACCTGGGTCGGCGAGGGCGACGCCCGGCGCCCGGTGGTCCAGGACGTCGAGTCGTGGTGCGAGCAGGTGGCCCGCACGCAACAGACGTTCACCGAGCTCGGCGCCCCCTGGACCCACTGAGGCGTGCCGAGTACTCAGGTTCGGACCGCTATGAGGCGCCATAACGGTCCGAACCTGACTACCCGGCACCCCGGCTCGGCACCCGGTCGGCGGCTACAGGGGGATGCCGAGGCTCGCGACCGGCACCACCTGCCCGGTCGCCAACGACCGGTTGCCCGCCACGCCCACGGCCACCGACCGCAGCCCGTCCCGCACCCCGGCACGCCGGTCCAGCGGATCGCCCGCGACACCTCCGGCCGACGGCGGCAGGTGGCCGCGCAGCACATCCCGCAGCATCGCGGCGTCACCCTCGCGGTGCCCCGCCGGGCCGCCGAACGGCACCTCCACCGCGTGCCCCCAGTGCTCCTGGACGACGAGCCGCCCTCCGGTCCGCCGCACCTCGCAGCACCGTGACGTGCCGCCGTCGGCCGGAGTGCCGCCGTCGGCCGCTGCGCCGTCGGCCGCTGGCAGCCCTGCCGTGGAGTGGCACCGCTCCACGACGTCGAGCTCCGCCCGGCCCCGCGTGCCGTTGATCGCGACGCGATATCCCTCCCACGGGCTGTGAGCGGTGAGCGAGTAGGTCATCGACGCGCCGGAGCGGTAGCCGACGAGCACGCTGAGCGTGTCCTCGATCGTGGCGCCGGCGCCGAACGGATCCTGGTCGCGCCGGTAGCCGTCAGCGTGCGCGGCGTCGTGATAGAGGGCGCGCAGCTCCGGGTCGGCGGTGAGGTCGAGCGCGTAGCGCGACCCGCCGTCCCCGGCCGCTTCGCCGTAGAAGCGCAGGCCGCCGCGGGCGTACACCGACTCGGGGACGTCCTGCGTCCACCAGTTCACCAGGTCGAAGTGGTGGCTGGCCTTGTGCACGAGCAGCCCGCCGGAGGCCGCCTTGTCCCGGTGCCAGCGGCGGAAGTAGTCCGCGCCGTGCGCCGTGTCGACCAGCCACTCGAAGTGCACCGAGACGACGTCGCCCACGCGCCCCTCCGCGACGACCTGACGCATCGCGGCGTTCTGCTCGGCATACCGGTAGTTGTGCGCCACGGTGACGTCACGGCCGCTGCTGCGTGCGGCGTCGAGGATCGTGTACATCCCTTCGGCGTCGATCGTCAGCGGCTTCTCGACGACGACGTCGGCGCCGTGGTGCAGCGCCGCGGCGACGTGCGCAGCGTGCGTCCGGTCGGGCGAGGTGACGACGACGACGTCGGGCCGGGTCTCGTCGAGCATGCGGTCGACGTCGTGCGCGGCATAGCGGGCCGGCTCGGTGCCGCCGTCGGTGCGTGCCCGGTCGGCGTGGAAGGCGAGCCGGTGCGGGTTGGTGTCGCACAGCGCGACGAGCTCGGCGACGTCGGCGTGCTCGCCCGTCATCGCGTCGACATAGAGCCGGGCTCGGTGCCCCGCCCCGACGACGGCGTAGCGGCGGCGGGTAGTCGTCCCGGCGGGCGGCGAGGTAGCGGGCCCGGGGGCGGGGGCGGGCGCAGCGAAGGTGGTGGACGTCATCGTCTATCTCCCGGAGAGGCGAGGAAAGCGCTTTCTAGCAAGGAGACTACCTGCTCCGAAGCGCCCGGCCAAGACCCCTTCGCCACCTCCGCTCGACCCGCAGACCCCGTTGTGGGCGCGATTTCTGGTCCGTAGAACCCGGCACCTCGGGCATTTCGGGCCAAGAATCGCGCCCACAACGTCCGCGGGGCACAGCGCGCCCGGGGCGACGGGGTCGTGTACGGTCAGCCGAGGTCGACGCCGAGGCCCAGGTCGGCGAGTCGCACCGGCTCGCCGGACTCCAGCGACCGGTTGCCCGCGTAGCCGACCCCGGAGGCCCGCAGCCCGTCGAGGAACCCCGCGGCCCGGCCGAGCGGGTCGGCGTCGTCGCGGCCCACGAAGACGTCGCTGAGCAGCAACGCGTCACCTCCGCCGTGACCGCCGGCGCCGAGCGCGACGATCTCGCGCTCCTCGGCGCGCTCCCAGTGCCGCTGCACCAGCAGGCGCTCGCCGGCCGGTCGCACCGCGTCGTCCGCGAACGCGTCGGTGAAGCTCGGGTCGAGGATCGCCCTGCCGTCGTCGCCGAACACGACCGAGCCGCGCTCGACGACCTCGAGCTCGGCGCGTCCGCACGAGCCGTTCACCACCACGCGGTACCCCTCACACGGGGCCGACGCCGTCAGCGAGTACGTGAGCATCGCGCCCCGCGCGTACTCCACGACCAGGCCGAGCGTGTCCTCGGTGGTGATCCCGACGTCGAACACCGACCTGTTGCGCACGTAGCCGTCGTGGGCCTGCGCCTCGGGTCCGTAGAGCTCGTTGAGGTACGGGTCCTTGGCCAGGTCGAGGGCCCACGGGTCCACGCCGTCGACGTTGAGCGCCTTCTCGCCCTCCGTGGGCACGTATCCGTGCGCGTGCGCCGCGTCGTCGCCGTAGAACCGCCGTCCGCCGCTCGCAAAGACGCGGGTGGGCACGTCGCCGATCCACCAGTTGACGAGGTCGAAGTGGTGGCTGGACTTGTGCACGAGCAGGCCGCCGTTGTTGACCTTCTCGCGGTGCCAGCGGCGGAAGTAGTCCGCGCCGTGCACGGTGTCCAGGGCCCAGTCGAAGTGGACGGACAGGACGGTGCCGATCTCGCCCGAGGCGATGACCTCGCGCAGGGCGGAGTTGCGCGGGGAGTACCGGTAGTTGAACGTCATCGTCAGGTCGCGGCCGGTCTCGGCGACGGCGTCGGTGATCTGGCGCGCCTCCTCGGCGGTGGCGGCGATCGGCTTCTCGACGACGACGTCGGCGCCCGCCCGCAGCGCGCGGGACACCAGGTCCGCGTGGGTGTTGTCGATGCTGGTGACGATCACGCGGTCGACCCGCTGGTCGGCGATGGCCTTCTCGAGGTCTTCCGGGCCGTAGACGGGTCGCTCGCCGCCGACAGCGGCGGCGACGCGCGCCTCGTGCACGGCGGCACGGACCGGGTTGGGCTCGACCCACGCGACGATCTCGCCGGTGTCGGCGTGGGCGTCGACGAGCGCAGAGACGTACATCCCGGCGCGGTGACCGGTCCCGACGACGGCGTAGCGGAGGCGGTCGGAGGTGGTGGAGGGCAACGTCGGACTCCTGTGTCTTCCGGGGCAGAAAGCGGTTTCCCGCCACTCTACCCGAGCCGCTACCGCTGCGGGGTGAGCACGACCTGGCCGGCCCACGTGAACCCGCCGCCGAACCCGAACAGCAGCGCGGGCGCTCCGGCCGGCAGCTTCCCGGCGTGCCACCACTTGGACATGCCGAGCGGGATCGACGCCGCCGAGGTGTTGCCCGACTCCGTGATGTCGGTGACGACCACGCGGTCCTCGAGCCCCAGCGACTTGGCGAGCGGCTCGATGATCCGCAGGTTCGCCTGGTGCGCCACGAGCACCTCGATGTCGTCCAGGCCCAGCCCGGCGGCCTCGACGACCCGACGCGCCCGGTCCGCCGCCCGCGTGATCGCCCACTTGAACACCGCCCGGCCGTCCTGTGCGAACCGGTCGGCCGGCGCCTCGATGCGCACGGCGGGCGTGATCTCGGGCTCCGATCCCCACACCACGGGGCCGACGGCGGGCTCGTCCGCCGCCTGCAGCACCACCGCACCCGCGCCGTCGGCCGTGAGGATGCAGGTGGACCGATCGGTCCAGTCGGTGACGGCCGTCAGCTTCTCCGCACCGATGACGACGGCGGTCCGCGAGGTCCCGGCACGGACCGCCTGGTCGGCCAGCCCCACCGCGTAGGAGAATCCCGAGCAGGCGGTGTTGACGTCGATGACGCCGGGCCCGACGACGTCGCGCAGGTCCGGCTCCTCCTCGCCCTCGGGCGTGCTCGCCCCCGGCTGCACGCCGGTGCGCAGCGCGTACGCCACCCGCCCGGCCGTGTTGGGCGACCGGTCGGCTGCGGTGGCCGTGGCGACCACGATGAGGTCGACGTCGTCGCGGGCCACCCCGGCGTCGGCGAGGGCGTGCTCGGCCGCGGCGGTCGCCATGTCCGCGACCGTGACGTCGTCGGCGGCGACGTGCCGGGTGACGATCCCGGTGCGCGACCGGATCCACTCGTCGTTCGTCTCGACGAACTGGGCGATGTCGTCGTTCGTCATGACCTTCGCGGGCTGGTGGTGCCCCAGGCCGACGATGCGGGAGCCGGCAGCACCGGCGGGCAGCGTGAGCATGCCACCGATCATTCCACGCACCGGCGGCCGGGCCGCACCGGGACAGACATCGTCCCGGTGCCACCCGGCCGCCGGCCGTGCGGAGGCGATCAGGTCAGCACTCGCCGACCTCCTCCCAGGGGCCCCACGGGCTCGCGCCCGGCTCCTGGTTCCGGGTCCACCACTTCGCCTGCCAGAGCGTGCCGTCGTGCACGGCCTGGTCGCCCTCGGTGAAGATGCGGGTGGCCGTCCACGGCGCCCCGCACTCCGGGGCGGGCTCCCCGGCCGGGCCGATCTCCTGCCACGCACCCCACGGGGACGAGCCGGGCTCCTCGCCCTTCGTCCACCACAACGCCTCGAAGACGACGCCGTCGTGCTCCACACGGTCGCCCGCCGTGTAGGTCGCGTCCGCGGTCCAGGCGTCCGGCACCTCGACGACGACGTCGCCCGGCTCGGCGTCCGTGGTGTACACCAGGCGCGGCGCGTCCGGCGTCTCCATGCCCTCGCCGATGAAGTACGAGGTGTGCGGCGGCTGGTTGTAGCCCGTGTTCTGCCAGGCCACCGCCGTGCGGTACTGGGAGTCCGACATGAGCGTCCGCAGGCGGTGCTCGGTCGGGATCACCGTCGTCGCGATCCGCAGCGCGGTCGAGTCCTCGGTGCGGGTGATCAGCTCCTCTCGCCAGTCACCGAACAGGTCCGCCTGCAGCGCCGGCGTGCCCTTGGTGCCGTTGTTCGAGAGCGTGCCCTCGGCCCGGTAGATCTCGACCTCCTCGGCGTTCTCGTAGTCCCACTTCGAGATCGTCGGCACCCCGGTGGAGGTGTCGGCGTCCCAGTCGTGGTCGCCGATCTCGGTCAGCAGGTCCCCGTCCCAGAAGGTCAGGAAGTTCGCCGCGGGGATGCTCTGAGCGACGAGCTCGCCCGACGCGGACTTCAGCTGGCCCACCGGCGAGTCCCACGCGGCGTCCCCGCCGACGGCCCAGCCCTCCGCGCCGTCGTGGCGCGGGTCGATGTCGCCCATGGCGGCACGGCCCGTGTCCTGCTCGGCCGGGATCGACCAGATGATCTCCCCGGTCCCCGCGTCGCGCAGGGTCGCCCCGACGTCGCCGGAGCTCCCCAGGTCCTCGTGGGCGGAGAACACCTCCTGCCCGTCGCGCGAGGGGTCGAAGTCCGAGACGTGCTGTGCGTCCCCGTGCCCGAGCCCGGTGTTGTAGAGCACCGTGCCGTCGTCGTCGAGCGTCATCGAGCCGTAGAGGACCTCGTCCTTCTGGTCGCCGTCGACGTCGGCCACCGCCAGGGAGTGGTTCCCCTGCCCGCGGTGCTCGTCGCCCGCGACGTCGGAGTCGAAGACCCACCGCTGGGTCAGCTCGGCGCCGTCCCAGTCGAAGGCCGCCACCACCGTCCGCGTGTAGTAGCCGCGGGCGAACAGCATCGACGGGCGCTCACCGTCCAGGTAGGCGGTGCCCGCGAGGAACCGGTCCACGCGGTTGCCGTAGGTGTCGCCCCACGAGCCGACGTCGCCGCGTGGCGGCACGTAGTCGATCGTGTCGAGCGCGACGCCCGTGGCGCCGTCGAACACCGTGAGGTACTCGGGACCGGAGAGCACGTAGCCGCCCGAGGTGCGGAAGTCCGCCCGCTCGTCCCCGATGACCGTGCCGTCCGCGTCGGTGGTGCCGTCGGCGGTCTTCGTCGCCACCTCGGCCTGGCCGTCGCCGTCGTAGTCGAACACCTGGAACTGGGTGTAGTGCGCGCCCGAGCGGATGTTGTGCCCGAGGTCGATGCGCCACAGCCGGGTGCCGTCGAGCTCGTAGGCGTCCAGGTAGGTGTTGCCGGTGTAGCCGCCCTGCGAGTTGTCCTTCGCGTTGGACGGGTACCACTTGACGACGTACTCGTACTCCCCGTCGCCGTCGAGGTCGGCCACGGAGGCGTCGTTCGCGGAGTAGGTGTACGGCTGGCCGTCCTCGGTGTAGCCGTCCTCCGGCTTGTCCAGCGGGATGTCCAGCGTCTGGGCGTCCCGCACGGCGAACTCGTCGGTGGCCCACCGCTCGGTGCCGTCGACGACAGCGGAGACCCGGTACGTGGAGTCCGTGGCCCCGTCCGCGTCCACCAGGTTGGTCGACCCGGCGACCGGTTCGTCGGTGAGGCGCTCGCCGTCCCGGTAGACGTGGAACGCGACGTCGTCGGCGTCGTCGCCCAGCATGCGCCAGCCCACGTAGACACCGTCCTCGGAGACGGCCGCCACGGGCTGACGCCCGGTGCGCTCGGTCTGCCGCGCCAGCTGGGTGACGGCCTCGGACGTCACCGGCTCGGAGAGCGCGGAGACGCCGCCGGCGTTCACCGACGCCACGGCGTAGGTGTACCCGACGGTGGTGAGCACGTCCGTGTCGACGTGCTGCGCGTCCGCGGCGCGGTCGAGCAGCACCATCTCACCGGCGGGGTCGGCCCGGTACACGTGGTAGAACAGCGCGTCGTCGACCGGCTCCCAGCTCAACGCCACGGAGTTCTTCTCGATCTCGCCCACGGCCAGGCCCGACGGCGTCGCCGCGGTCGCGACGTCGTCGTCCACCGTGGTGAGCTCGACGGCGTTGGACGCGACCGACTCGTTGCCCGCCGCGTCGAGCGCGACGACCGTGTAGGTGTAGCGCAGGCCGACGTCCGCCGTCGTGTCGACGTAGGACGTGTCGCTCACGTCGTCGAGCGCCGTCGGCTCGGCGGCGCCCTCCGCGAGGCGGTAGACGCGGTAGCCGGCGACGTCCTGCGCGGGCTCCCACGCCAGCGGCACGGAGACGTCCGAGCCGTCGATCGTCACGTCGCCGGAGGTCAGGTCCGTGGGCGCGTAGAGCAGGGCCGTGATCTCCAGGCCGTTCAGCCAGCCGTCGGCGACCACGTCGATGGTGCCGTCGGTGACCACGACGGGCTGGACGATCTTGCTGGACGTGCCGCCGCGGCCGGCGTTCGAGGAGCCGTGGTCCGTGCCCTCGATCGTCACGCCCAGGCGTGCCGTGCCGATCAGGTCGCCCCAGACGACCTCGACGGCGTAGGTGCCGTTCGGGACGTCGAACCGCATCGGGTGGTCCGGACCCGGCAGGAGGAAGTCTCGCTGCAGGTCGTCCAGCGCGCCGTCACCGGTGCCGCGGTCGCGGCCGCCCGGTCCGGCGTCGGAGGTGAAGCCGTGGCCCAGCTCCTCGGTGTACAGCGTGGTCTCGTCGAACGCCGTGTAGCCGTCCTTCGTCGGGTTCCCGGCGAGCTGCACGTCGAACTTCATGAGCGGCGCCTTGGTGGTGACGCTCACGGTGGCCGACGGCGCGGAGTCGCCTCTCCCGTTGACGGCCACGACGCGCAGGTCGTAGGCCGTGCCCTCCTCGAGCCCGGTCACCTCGGCGACCCCGATCGTGGAGGTGGTCACCAGGTCGAAGTCTTCGTCCGGCGCGGCGGACGCCTTGGCGTACACCTTGTAGATGTCCGCCCCGTCCACCTCGGTCCAGCTGAGGGTGACGCTGGACGCGGAGACGTTCCCGGCGACGACGCCGGCCGGCAGGCCCGGCACCTCGGCCGGCGGTTCGGCGTCGGCGACCTCGTCGGCGAGCGGGACGTCCAGCGCGGCGGTGTCCAGGGCCACGAGGCGCGCCATCTGGATGGCGCCGTACTCCTGGAAGTGCGTGTCGTCCGTCGTGCCGTCCGGCCGGTTCGGGTAGACGCCGGCGGGCACGTGCAGGAACACGCTCTTGGCCTCCTCCGGTCCGATCTCGTCCAGGTAGGCCCGCGACGAGGCGGACAGGTCCACGAGCGGCGTGCCGGTGTCGGCCGCGACCCGGGTCGCGGCGTCGACGTAGTCCGGGAAGGAGACGTCGAACGTCCCGGTGTCCGCGTCGAAGGATCGGCGCGAGACCGGCGTGACGACGATCGGCTGCGCGCCGCGCTGGACGGCGCCGTCGATGAACGTCTGCAGGTACCAGTAGTAGTCGCCCGGCGCGGCCCAGCGGTCGTCGACGCCGTAGCTGTTGTCGTTGTGGCCGAACTGCACGTACAGGTAGTCGCCCGGGCGGATCTGGGTGAGCACCTCGTCGAGACGTCCCTGGCTGATGAAGTTCTTCGAGGACCGGCCGCCGATGGCGTGGTTGTCCACCAGGACGTCGTCGGACAGGTAGCGCTCGATCATCTGCCCCCAGCCGGCCTGCGGTGCCCAGTACTGGTCGTACGTCTGGACGGTCGAGTCGCCGGTGACGAACACCGTCGGCCGGTCGGCCGCCTCGCGCTCGTCCGCGCGGGTGATGGTGAGCGCGTTGAGGTTCGCCGCACCCCCGGCGATCTGCAGGTTGAGCTGCCCGTCGACGAGCGCGACGTCGAACTCCATCTCGAGGAGCTCGCCCGCGGCCTTCTCGGTCTGCTGCACCTTGGCCATCTGCTCGGCGGTGACCGCCACGTCGGTGGCACCCTCGGTGTCTCCGGCGACCAGGCTGACCGTGTAGTCGCCGTTCGGCAGGTCGACGACGAGCTCGCCGCCGTCGGCCGTGACGAAGTCTCCCCGCAGGTCGTCGCCGCCACGGTCGGTCGCCGTCACCACGGAGGTGTCGACGAACCCGAGCCGGTTCTCGGCGTCGTAGGCGGTGTCCGCGTCGACGCCGACGGCGTCACCGGCCACGGCGCCGGAGCCCAGGTCGATCTGCAGCGTGCCGCTCTCGGGGAAGTCCGGTTCGCTCGCGAGGGTGCCGACGGCGGGCGCCGACGCGTCGGTGGTGCCGTCAGGTGTGACGGCGTGCACGCGGTAGTAGCTCACGGCGGAGGCGTCGGCGCCCGGGTCCGCGGCGTAGACCTCGCGGGCGCCGGTCGTGGCGACCTCGGTGTACTCGCCGTCGACGGCGTCGCCGCGGGTCAGGACGTAGCCGGTGGCGCCGTCGACCTCGTTCCAGCGCAGGACGAGCTCGCCGTCGTCCGCTGCCGCGACGCGCAGGTTCTGCGGGCCGGGCGTGCCGTCGCCCTCGCCCGGGTCGGTGGTGCCGCCGTCGTCGTCGCCGTCGCCCGCGTCGTCGGCGACCTGGGTGACCACGATGCCGTTGACGTAGCCGTAGCCCTTGCCCGTGATGCCGAGGTCCAGGCGGCCGTCGGTGACCTCGACCGTCAGCGTGCCGCTGTTCGTCTGCTCGGCGTCGGCGGTGATGTTCGTACCCTCGCCACCCTCCGGGGCGACGGTGGTGCGCACGCTGGAGGTGCCGGCGAGCGTGTCGCCGGTCCAGACCTCGACGTCGTAGGTGCCGTCCGGCACGTCCACGGCGAACGCCCAGTCAGCCCCGAGCACGAAGTCGCCGGCGAGGGGGTCGACGTCGGTCGACCGGTCCCGGGCGTCGACGTCGCCGGAGGTGATGCCGAACCCGGTCTCCTCGGCGTAGGCCGTGGTGGGGTCGACTCGGTCGTAGCCCTCTGCGACCGGGCTGTCGGGTGTCCCGAAGTCGAAGGCCCACGCAGGGGCCTCATCGGCCTGGGCCGCGCTGGGCAGCAGCGGCAGCACGAGCGCTGCGGCGGCCGCGCCGGCCACCCAGCGGGCCCGTGGCGGTGGTGGAGTGGTCGATCGGTGCCGGTAAGCGCTTTCACGTTCGGTACGCGAGAGCCTGGCGGGCTGCTGCACGGTTCACCTCGTCGTCTCGTCGTTGAGTCCGGCTCGGGGCCGGGGGCGCGCGCCTCGTCGGTGAGGCCTGTTGGATGGATTTAATGAATGGATTCAATCGCGCGTCGTCGCCATGATGCCTGCTCCGCGCCGCGGTGTCCAGGGGGAACGAGTCCGCCGACCCGGGGGGCGATAGCGTGTGCCCACGCGAGCGGCGACCGCGAGCGGCGACGGCACAGGAGGATCGGATGGCGAGCGACCACCGCCCCACGCTGGCCACCGTCGCCCGCGCTGCCGGGGTCAGCCTCAAGACCGCGTCGCGGGTGATGAACGACGAACCGCACGTGGCGCCGGGCACGCGCGAGCGGGTCCGCGCCGCCGCGCTCGAGCTCGGGTTCCGCCGCAACGCCGCCGCCGCGGACCTGGCTCGCGGCGGCCGAGCACCCCTCGTGGGGTTCGTGACGGCGGACATCGCGAACCGCTTCTTCGCCTCGGTCGGCGCCGGGATGGAGCAGGGCCTCCAGGGCAGCGGCTACCAGCTCGTGACCGCCAGCTCCGGCGAGGACGCGGTGCGCGAACGGCAGCTCACCGAGGCGTTCCTCGAACGGCGGGTCGCCGCGCTCGTCATCGCGCCGACGGACGTCGACCACCGCTACCTCGCGCGCGAGGTGGACGACGGCCCGCCCGTCGTCCTGGTGGACCGCCCCGCACCCGGGATCGAGGCGGACACCGTCGTCATCGACAACGAGGGCGGCGCGCGCCAGGCGGTGGACCACCTCGTGGCGCACGGGCACCGGCGCATCGCCCTGGTGGGCGACCATGCCCGCCTCTGGACCGCGCAGGAGCGACGCCTCGCCTTCCTGCGCGCGATGGCCGAGCACGGTCTGGCCGTGCCGGGGAGCCGGCTCCGGGAGGGTGCGCACGACGCGGCAGCCGCGCAACGGCTGGTGGCCGAGCTGCTCGACGACGCGGACCCGCCCACGGCGTTGGTGACCGCGAACAACCGGATCACCGTGGGCGCCCTCCACGTGCTGCACGCGCGCCGCACGACCGGGGCGAGCATCCCTGCGCTGGTCGGGTTCGACGACTTCGAGCTCGCCGACCTGCTCGGCGTCACGGTGGTCGCCTACGACATGGCCGAGATCGGGCGTCAGGCGGCGTTCCTCGCCCTGGAGCGGACGGCGGACCCCACGCTGCCCGCGCGGCGGCGGACCGTCCCGACCCGGCTCGTCCCGCGGGGCTCCGGCGAGGTGCCGCCCGCCTGAGCGCGGAGCCCCACCCGCCGTCCGGCCCGCAGCGCTTGAACCCCGGCCTGCCGGCGTGAGATTCTCGCCGCCCGACATGACATCGCTGTCAGAGTGGACGATCGAGGGGCCCACGCACGACGTCGGTCCCGGGAGAGGATGCACGATGCCCCACGACCAGGCACGCACCGCGAGCACGTCCGACGCCGTCGGCTGGCGCGCGGAGGAGGTCCGGCGGCTCCTGGACTTCGGCACACCCTCCGTGCTCCCGGACGGCGGCGCCGCCTGGCTGGACGACGACGGACGCCCGGACCTGGCACGGCCGGTGCACACGTGGGTCACCGCGCGCATGGCGCACACCTACGCCCTCGGCGACCTGCTCGGCGTCGAGGGCTGCGGAAGGCTCTCCGACCAGGCGCTCGCCGGGTTCGCGGGGCTCCTCCACGACGACGAGCACGGCGGCTGGTTCGCCTCGCGCGGCCCCGGCGACGACGTCGACGACACCAAGGCCGCCTACGCCCACGCGTTCGTGGTGCTCGCGGCCGCCTCCGCGACCCAGGCCGGGCGCCCCGGCGCGCCGGCCCTGCTCGCCCAGGCGCTGGACGTGCTCGACCGGCGGTTCTGGGAGGCCGGCACGGGGATGCTCGCCGACGAGCAGGACGGCGCCTGGACCACCGTGTCGCCGTACCGCGGCATCAACGCCAACATGCACGGGGTCGAGGCGCTGCTCGCCGCGTCGGACGCGACCGGCGACCCGCGGTGGCGAGAGCGGGCCGCCGCGATCGTCGACCGCACGGCGGGCTGGGCGGCGGGGAACGCGTGGCGGATCCCGGAGCACTTCACCACCGACTGGTCCCCCGAGCTCGAGTACAACGCCGACCGGCCACGCGACCCCTTCAAGCCCTACGGCTCCACGCCGGGCCACGGCTTCGAGTGGGCTCGGCTGATGCTGCAGCTCGACGTCGCCGCCGACCAGGCCGGACGGCGCACGGAGGCGGCCGAGCGGCTCTTCGAGCGCGCGCTGGCCGACGGGTTCGACGGCACCGGGTTCGTCTACACGGTCGACTGGTCCGGCCGACCGGTGGAGAGCCGCCGGTTCCACTGGGTCGCGGCCGAGGCCGTCGCCGCGGCGGAGGTCCTGGCTGCGGTCACCGGATCGCCCCGGTACGCCGAGCAGGCCGAGGCCTGGTGGGAGCTGGTCCGGCAGCGGTTCGTCGACCAGGAGCGCGGGTCGTGGCGGCACGAGCTCGATGCCCGGAACCGCCCCGCCGCCGAGGTCTGGGCGGGCAAGCCCGACATCTACCACGCCGTCCAGGCGCTGCTGGTCCCAGACCTGCCCCTGACCGGCTCCTTCGCCGAGTCGGCGCGCCGCGCAGGACCGCTCGGCTAGGACTCCGGGCGAGCCCGGTCAGCCCGCGCCGAGCCCTGTCTCGCGGTAGAACCCGAGGATGTGGTCGCGCGTCGCCCGCTCCGCGCCGTCCGCGTCGCCCGCGGTCACGGCCTCGAGGATCTGCCGGTGCTCGGCGCACAACCGGTGGGCGGTGTCCGGCCAGGAGCGCAGCCCGTCGATCCCGCGCGCCACGTAGTCGTGCACCGCGCTGCGCAGGCCGGTGAGGATCGCCTCGACGAGCTGGTTGCCCGCCCGCCGGGCGATCGCGAGGTGGAAGTCCTGGTCGAGCCGGACGAACGTGTCGACCGCGAGCCCGGGCACCGACATCTCGCGCACGAGCCGGTCGGCCTCGGCCGCGGCACCGCCGTCGGCGTCCCCGGCGCCGGCCCCGTCGGCAGCGTCCGCCGCCTCCCGCACGGCCCAGCTCTCGAGCGCCACCCGCGTCGCCACGACGTCGTGCACGGGCAGCGTGCCGGAGGCGACGTGCAGGCGGACGGCCGCGCCGAGCCCGGCCGCAGGGCGGTCGACGACGGTAGCCCCGGCGTCGGGCCCGGACCCGACGGCGGTGCGGATGATGCCCATCGCTTCCAGGATGCGGATGGCCTCGCGCACGGACGGGCGGGAGACGCCGAGCTCCTCGGCGAGCGCGCGTTCGGCGGGCAGCCGCTCGCCGAGCGCCCAGCGACCGGCGGCGAGGTCGGACTCGATGCTGGCGAGGACCTTCTCGTGAGTGCGCACGGACCGATCCTAGCCGTGGTCTGACCACACCACTCCCGTGGGCTACAGTGGTCGGACCACACAGACCAGCCACCGCAGCCCCGCCGAAGGAGTCGGACGTGCGCATCGCCCTCGCTGCGACCTGCATCGCGGACACCATGTTCCCCGGCGCGCCGCGCGCCACCGTCCGCCTGCTCGAACGCCTCGGGCACGAGGTCGTCTTCCCTCGCGGCCAGGCGTGCTGCGGCCAGATGCACGTCAACACCGGCTACCTCGACGAGGCCGTACCCGTCGTGCGCAACCACGTGGAGACGTTCGCCCCCGTCGCCGACGGCGAGTGGGACGCCGTCGTCGTCCCCTCCGGATCGTGCACCGGTTCGATCCGCCACCAGCAGGCGATGGTCTGCCGCCGCGCCGGCCTCGACGACCTCGCCACCACCGCCGAGGCCGTCAGCGCCAGGACGTTCGAGCTCTCCGAGCTGCTGGTCGACGTGCTCGGGATCACCGACGTCGGGGCGTGGTTCGGTCACCGCGTCACCTACCACCCCACCTGCCACTCGCTGCGCATGCTGCGGGTCGGCGACAAGCCGCTGCGGCTCCTGCGCGCCGTGGAGGGCATCGACCTCGTCGAGCTCCCCGGCGCCGAGTCGTGCTGCGGGTTCGGCGGCACCTTCGCGCTGAAGAACGCCGACACGTCGGCCGCGATGCTCGCCGACAAGACCGCGAACGTCCGCGCCACCGACGCCGAGGTCCTCACCGCCGGCGACTATTCCTGCCTCATGCACATCGGCGGAGGTCTCTCCCGCCAGCGCACCGGCGTCGGCACCCTGCACCTGGCGGAGATCCTCGCCTCGACCCGCGAGGACCCCACCCCGCTGCCCCACGCCCGCACGGAGGTCGCCCGATGAGCACGTTCCTCGGCCTGCCCGGCCTGCGCCGCCGCGGCACGGGGCCGGACGGCGTCCCGGCCGCGAGCGCCGACGAGCCGTTCGGCGCCGTCCCCCACCCCCAGGAGCCGCTGCGCTGGGGCACCTCCTTCCCGGAGGCGGCCCGCGAGACCCTGAAGAACGAGCAGCTGCGCCGCAACCTCGGCCACGCGACGGCGACGATCCGGACCAAGCGGGCCGCCGTCGTCGACGAGGTGCCGGACTGGGAGGCTCTGCGCGACGCCGGCTCCGCGGTCAAGGAGCAGGTCATGGCGGAGCTGCCCCACCTGCTGGCACAGCTCGAGGAGAACGTCAACGCCCGCGGCGGCGTCGTGCACTGGGCCCGCGACGCGGCCGAGGCCAACCGCATCGTCACCGAGATCGCGCAGGCCAAGGGCGTCGACGAGGTCGTCAAGGTCAAGTCGATGGCCACCCAGGAGATCGGGCTCAACGAGCACCTGGCCGAGGAGGGCATCGCGGCGATCGAGACGGACCTGGCCGAGCTCATCGTGCAGCTCGCCGACGACATGCCGTCCCACATCCTGGTGCCCGCCATCCATCGCAACCGCGCCGAGATCCGCGACATCTTCCTGGCCCGCATGGGTGACGTCCCGGCCGACCTGTCCGACGTGCCGCGCGAGCTCGCGATGGCCGCCCGCGCGCACCTGCGCCGCAAGTTCCTCTCGGCTCGGGTCGCGGTGTCGGGCGCGAACTTCGGCGTCGCCGACACCGGCACGCTGGCCGTCGTGGAGTCCGAGGGCAACGGCCGGATGTGCCTCACACTGCCCGAGACCCTCGTGACCGTGATGGGCATCGAGAAGCTGATCCCCACCTACACCGACCTCGAGGTGTTCGCCCAGCTCCTGCCGCGGTCCTCCACCGGCGAGCGGATGAACCCGTACACCTCGCTGTGGACCGGCGTCACCCCCGGCGACGGCCCGCAGGAGTTCCACCTGGTGCTCCTCGACAACGGCCGCACCGACGTCCTCGCCGACGAGGTGGGCCGCAGCGCCCTGCACTGCATCCGCTGCTCGGCGTGCCTCAACGTGTGCCCGGTGTACGAGCGGGTCGGCGGGCACGCCTACGGCTCGGTCTACCCCGGCCCCATCGGCGCGATCCTCACCCCGCAGCTCACCGCTGCCTCCGGAGGGGTCTCGGGCGCCGACGACGTCAACGCCTCGCTCCCCTACGCCTCGACGCTGTGCGGCGCCTGCTACGACGTCTGCCCGGTGAAGATCGACATCCCGTCGATCCTCGTGGACCTGCGCGCCCGCGAGGTCGACGCCGACCGCGGCCGGCACAAGGTCGACCCGTGGAAGGCCGCCATGAAGGCAGCCTCGTGGGTGATGTCCGACGGCGGCCGGTTCGGCCTGGCAGGCCGTGCGGCCACGCTCGGGCACGGCCTGGGCGGCCGCGACGGGGTGATCTCGAAGGCTCCGCCGCCGGTGTCCGCGTGGACCCGCGAACGAGACCTGCCCGCACCGCCCGACGAGACGTTCCGGCAGTGGTGGGCCTCCCGCGAGCGAGCGGCCGAGCGCGACGCACGCCCCGCCGTCGGGCACCAGGACGGGGAGGGAGAGCGATGAGCGCGCGCGAGGACGTGCTGCGCCGCGTGCGGGCCGCGTTGGGCGACCGGGGCGCCGGGACGACGGCGGCCGGGAAGGTCGGCACGGCGCCCGCGGCCGTGGAGGTGCCGCGGCGGTACCGCGAGAGTGGTGACCACGACCCTGGCTCGCCCGCGGTGCTGGAGCAGCTCGTCGACCGGCTGGTCGACTACCGGGCGCACGTGCGGCAGGTGACGGCGGGCGAGCTGCCCGCCGCGGTGGCGGACGTCCTCGCCCAGGCGGGCTCCGTCGTCGTGCCCCCCGGGCTGGACGAGGCGTGGCTCGCCGCGGCGGGCGACGTCGTCGTGCACCGCGACCCGCGGGACGAACCGCTGAGCGCCCTCGACCTGGACGCGATCGGCGCCGTGCTCACCGCCGCGCGCGTCGCCTGCTCGGAGACGGGCACGATCGTGCTGGACGGCGAGCCGGACCAGGGGCGCCGCGCGATCTCGCTGGTGCCCGACGTCCACGTGTGCGTGGTGCGGGCCGAGCAGGTGGTCCAGACCGTCCCCGAGATGGTGCGCCGGCTCGCCTCGCACCCGGAGCGGCCGCAGACGTGGATCTCGGGCCCGAGCGCGACCAGCGACATCGAGCTCGACCGCGTCGAGGGCGTGCACGGCCCCCGCACCCTGCACGTGCTCCTCGCCCCCTGACCCACCCCAAGCGTTGTGGGTGCACGACACGCCGTTAAGCCGGTCGGCTTAACGGCGTGTCGTGCACCCACAACGGCCAAGGGGTGGGCGGTCGCCGGCGCGCGGCGGAAGCCTCACAATGGACTCCCGTGACCGACAGCGACCCGCCCGTCCCCGCAGCGACGCCCGACGCACTGTTCGACGTCCCGCCCGAGACGCGCCACCCCGCGGCCAGGGTCGTGCTGCTCACCGGAGCGTCGGGGAGCGGCAAGTCCGCGCTCACCCGTCGTCTGGGCCTCCCCGTGGTGATGCTCGACGACTTCTACCACGACGCCGACCACCCGGGGATGCCGCGCGCCTACGGGATCGTCGACTGGGACGATCCCGCCAGCTGGGACCGCGACGGCGCGCTGGACGCTCTGCGGACGCTCGCCACGACAGGACGCGCGGAGGTGCCGGTCTACGACATCCCGACCTCGCGGCGCACCGGGAGCTCCGTGGTCGAGACGGGTGGGGAACCGCTGGTCGTCGCCGAGGGCGTCTTCGCGGCCGAGCTCGTCGCCGCGTGCCGGGCCGAAGGGCTGCTCGCCGACGCCATCTGTCTGGCCCGTCCACGGATCGTCAGCTTCTGGTTCCGCCTGCTGCGCGACGTCGCCGAGGCACGCAAGCCCTTGCCGACCCTGCTGCGCCGCGGCTGGGGGCTCCTGCGGGCGGAGCCTGCGCTGGTGCGCCGCTGGACGGACCTCGGCTGCCGCCCCCTCACGCCGGCGCAGGCCGAGCGGGACATCCGTGCCGCGACGCACCTCCCGGAAGTGTCATGAAGACGTAACACGCAGGTCACTCGCACCACATCATCCGGGCCCAGTCTGGTCGCAGGAGGTGGTCACCGTGCTCGAACACAGCTCGCTGCGTGTCCTGTCCCTCTACGAGGGCTTCTTCTCCGGCGGCGCCCGGGTGCTGCACTCGACGGTGGTCGCGGGGCTGCACGCCCACGGCCACCAGCAGCACTCGGCGCTGAGCCTCTACAGCACGGTCCGCCGCGAGTCCGTACGCCAGCGCATGGAGGACGACCCCCGGTTCCACGCCCTGCGGGCCGCCGGGATCCGGGTCACCACGCTGGGCCGCTCCACGGACGAGGACCACGACCCCCGCCGCTTCACCGAGGCGCAGATGGAGCTCGCGGCCCGGGAGGCGACCGCCGTCGACGTCGTCATGTCGCTCAAGGAGCAGCCGTTGCGGCTGACCCTCGAGGTGGGCTTCCCACAGCGCCCCGTGGTGGCGTGCCTGCACCGTTCCGACCCCGAACACTCCGGCGCGGCGCTGGACGACCTGCGCGCCACCGCCGACAGCGGGCTGCTCGCGGCCGCCGTCTGCTGCGCGGAGTCGACGCGCGACGCGTACGCGGCCGCCGGCGTCCCGGAGCACCTGCTGCGCGTGGTGCCCAACGGCATCGACCTGACCCGGTTCCACCCGCTGCGCCGCGTGCGCCGCGCGGCACTGCGGGGCGCAGCGGGCATCCCCGCCGACGCCACGCTGGTCGCCTACGCCGCGCGGTACGACGCCATGAAGAACCCCCGCCTGTTCCTCGCGGCGGCCCGCGAGCTCCTCGGGCGCGACGACGACGGCCACGTCATGATGTGCGGCGCCGGGATGACGAGGGACAACCCGGCGCTCGTGGCCGACCTGCACGAGTCGTTCGGGGACCGTCCGGACCTGCTGACGCGGGTGCACCTGCTCGGGGTGCGGCGCGACATGGAGCACGTCTACGCGATGGCCGACGTCGTCGCGCTCACCTCCGCGTTCGGGGAGGCCGCCCCGCTGTGCCTCATCGAGGGCGCGATGTGCGGCGCGGTCCCGGTCACGACGCCGGTCGGCGACAGCGCACACCTGGTGGCCGGCATCGGGTTCGTCACCGGGTTCGACGCCGCCGAGATCGCCGAGACCTGGATCGAGGCGTCGGCCCGCCGCGGCGAGCTGCACGGTGCGCTGACGGCGGCCCGGCAGCGGTTCAGCCACGTGCGCATGCTGTCCGGCTACGCCCGGGTGCTCGAGCAGGCCGTCCGCGGCACGGGGCTGCGCGTCGCGGCCTGAGGCGACGCGAGCTCAGCGCGCCGTCGACTCCCGCAGCACGACCTCGTGCCCGACGGCGGCACCCACCTCGGCGCCTTCCTCGGCCACCGCTGCGGCGACGGCCAGGCGCCCCATCTCCTCCAGCGGGATGGACACGGTGGTGACCGAGGGCACGTGGTCCCGCAGCGTGGGGATGTCGTCGAACCCGGCGACCCGGACGTCGTCCGGCACCGCGACGTCGAGGTCGCGCAGCCGGGCGATGAGGCCGATGGCCATGACGTCGGTGACGGCGAACACGCACGGCGCGTCGAGCCCGGCACCGGCGGACTCGCGGGCGATCTCGGCGACACGGTCGCCGGCCGCGAACCCACCGTCGCGCGAGAACTGCTGCTCGATGACCTCGAGCACCTCTCCCCCGCCCGCGGCGACGGCGTCGGCGAACGCCCCGGCCCGCTCCTGGGCGGTGACGACGCGGTCGGGTGCGCTGAGCAGGACGAACCGGCGGTGCCCCTGCTCGTGCAGCGCGGCGGCCAGGTCGGCGGCGCCGGCGGCGTTCGGCGGGCGCACGACGCGCGCCGGCCCGAGCGGCTGCCCGACGACGACGGCGCGCCCCCCGCCGGCCTCGAACGTCTCGAGCTCGGCGGCCACGGGGGCGTCCTCCTCGGGCGACCACCGGGTCCCGGCGACGACGATGGCGTCGACGCGGTGCGCCGCGAACGCTGCGACGGCGTCTCGTTCCGCGTCAGGGTCCCGTTCGGTGGAGGCGAGGAGCACCATGCGGCCGTGCTCGCGGGCGGCGGCCTGGGCGCCGGCGGCGATGGAGGAGAAGTACGGGTCGGAGATGTCCTGCACGACCAGCCCGAGCAGCCCGGTGCGGGAGCGGGCCAACGCCTGGGCCTGGGCGTTCACCACGTAGCCGAGGTCCGCCGCGGCGGCGCGGACCCGTTCGACGAGCTCGGGGCCGGGCTGCCGCGAGGACCCGTTGAGGACCCGCGAGGCGGTCGCCAGGGAGACCCCGGCATGGTTCGCGACGTCCTGCAGCCGTGGTCTGGCCACGGGCACCTCCTCGTCCGCTGCGGTCCCGGCGGGGGCGCGCAGCCACCATGCCGGGCGGCGGCTGCTTGACGCACCGCCGCAGACACCTTACCGTGAGACTGGAAAGCGCATTCCGTCCGGAGCGCGAGCACGCCTGCCGAGCACCCCGCCGGTACCGACGAAGGAGTCCCCGAGTGAGCACCACCCGCACCCTGCGCATCGCCATGAACGGCGTGACCGGCCGCATGGGCTACCGCCAGCACCTGCTGCGCTCCATCCTGCCGATCCGCGAGCAGGGCGGCGTCGAGCTCCCCGACGGCTCCCGTGTGCAGGTCGAGCCGATCCTCGTGGGCCGCAACGAGTCCAAGCTCGCCGACCTCGCGAAGCAGCACGACGTCGCCGAGTACACGACCGACCTCGACGCCATGATCCACGCCGAGGACACCGACGTCGTGTTCGACGCCGCGATGACCAACCTGCGCGCCGGCACGCTCGCCAAGGCCATGAAGGCCGGCAAGCACGTCTACACCGAGAAGCCGACCGCCGAGACCCTCACCGAGGCGATCGACCTCGCACGGCTCCGTGAGGAGACCGGCGTGACCGCCGGCGTCGTGCACGACAAGCTCTACCTGCCCGGGCTGGTCAAGCTCCGCCGCCTCGTCGACGAGGGCTTCTTCGGCCGCATCCTGTCCCTGCGCGGCGAGTTCGGCTACTGGGTGTTCGAGGGCGACGTCCAGCCCGCCCAGCGCCCCTCGTGGAACTACCGCAAGGAGGACGGCGGCGGCATGACCACGGACATGTTCTGCCACTGGAACTACGTCCTCGAGGGCATCCTCGGCTCGGTGAAGACCGTCAACGCCCAGACGGTCACGCACATCCCGACCCGCTGGGACGAGCAGGGCAAGCAGTACGACGCCACCGCCGACGACGCCGCATACGGCATCTTCGAGATCGAGACCCCCGGCGGCGACCCGGTCGTGGCGCAGATCAACTCCTCGTGGGCCGTACGCGTCCACCGCGACGAGCTCGTCGAGTTCCAGATCGACGGCACGCACGGCTCCGCCGTCGCCGGCCTGCGCCAGTGCGTCGCCCAGCAGCGCGCGCACACCCCCAAGCCCGTGTGGAACCCGGACCTGCCGGCCACCGAGCCGTTCCGCGAGCAGTGGCAGGACGTCCCCGCGAACGCCGAGCTCGACAACGGCTTCAAGCTGCAGTGGGAGGAGTTCCTGCGCGACGTCGTCGCCGGCCGCCCGCACCGCTTCGACCTGCTCTCCGCCGCTCGCGGCGTCCAGCTCGCCGAGCTGGGCCTGCAGTCCTCGGCCGAGGGCCGCCGCCTCGACGTGCCGGAGATCTCGCTGTGAGCGCCGCGACCACCCTCCCCGGCGCACCCGTGCTGACCGGCTCCGGCGTCACGCTGCGGCTGCCGCGGTTCGACGACGGCGGTCGCCTCGTCGGCACCGAGGTCCGCGAGCTCAACGCACCCGGCCCGTGGCAGGTCCCCGACGGGCCGATCCGCTCCCGGGTCGCCTTCGCCGCGGCGCACGTCGTCCCCCAGGTCGGGGCCGAGAACGTGCCCGGCGCTCCCGCCGTCGTCGACTGGGAGTCGACCCTCGCCTACCGGCACCAGATCTGGCGCCACGGTCTCGGCGTCGCCGACGCCATGGACACCGCCCAGCGCGGCATGGGGCTCGACTGGGCCGCCACGCAGGAGCTCGTGCGCCGCTCCGCGGCCGAGGCCGCCTCGGTGGGCGGCGCGATCGCCTGCGGCGCGGGCACCGACCAGATCGACCCCGCGCTGGTCGCGGGCTGGGAGCCGGGCGACCCCGCGGCGCTGGCCGCCGTCACCGACGCCTACCGCGAGCAGGTCCGCGTGGTGCAGGAGTCCGGCGCCCAGGTCATCGTCATGGCCTCCCGCGCCCTGGCGAAGGTCGCCCGCTCCGCCGACGACTACGCCCGCGTCTACGACGCCGTGCTCGCCGAGGCCGACCGCCCCGTGATCCTGCACTGGCTCGGCACGATGTTCGACCCGGCACTGGCCGGATACTGGGGCTCCGACGCGGTGGACACCGCGACCGCCACGTTCCTCGACGTCATCAAAGCCCACCAGGACAAGGTCGACGGCGTCAAGGTGTCGCTGCTGGACGCCCAGCACGAGATCGGGCTGCGCCGCGCGCTGGCGGCCCTCGACGGCTCCCCGGTGCGGCTCTACACCGGCGACGACTTCAACTACCCCGAGCTCATCGCAGGGGACGACCAGGGACACTCCGACGCCCTGCTCGGCATCTTCGCCGCGGTCTATCCCGCGGCATCGACGGCGCTGCAGGCGTTCGACGTCGGGCTCCAGGACGACGGGGTCGTGTCCGAGACCGCGGCCGTGCGGGGCCACGCGATCCTCGCGTCCACCGAGAAGCTGGGCCGGCACATCTTCACCGCCCCCACGTACTACTACAAGACCGGGGTGGCGTTCCTGTCCTGGCTGAACGGGTTCCAGCCCGGGTTCCAGCTCGTGGGCGGGCTGCACTCCGGGCGGTCCCTGGCGCACCTCGTCGAGCTCGCCCGCCTCGCGGACGACTGCGGGATGCTGCTCGCACCCGACACCGCCGCCGCGCGCCTCCAGGCGCTGCTCACCGTGAACGGCGCCCACGCATGAAGGAGGCACGCATGACCGACCTGTCCCGCTGCTCGCTCAACACCGCGACGGTCAAGCACGCATCCCTGACCGAGGCCGTCGAGGCCGCCGCCGGGGCCGGTCTCGGCGCCGTCGGCCTCTGGCGCCACCAGGTGCAGGAGGCCGGTGCCGAGACCGCACGCAAGGTGGTGGAGGACGCCGGTCTGCGCGTCTCGTCGCTGTGCCGCGGCGGCTTCCTCACCGCGACGTCGCCCGAGAGTGTCCGCGAGGCGATGGCCGACAACGAGCGGGCGCTGGTCGAGGCCGCCGAGGTCGGCACGTCCGAGCTCGTGCTCGTCGTCGGCGGCCTGCCTGGCTCCGCACCCGAGGCGGCTCCGGCGCCCGGCACCGATCGGAACCTCGTGGCCACGCGTCGGCGGGTCGCGGACCGGCTGGCCGACCTCGCGCCGCTCGCCGAGAAGCACGGCGTGCGGCTCGTCCTCGAAGCGCTGCACCCCATGTTCGCCGCGGACCGGGCGGTGATCTCGACCCTCGGGCAGGCGCTCGACCTCGCCGCCCCGTTCGACGCCCGCACCGTGGGCGTCGTCGTGGACACCTACCACGTGTGGTGGGACCCGGCGCTGGAGGAGTCCGTCGCGCGGGCCGGCCGCGAGGGCCGGATCGCGGGGTACCAGGTATGCGACTGGAACCTGCCGTTCGCGCCCACCGCGCTGAACTCCCGGGGCCACGTCGGTGACGGGTACATCGACTTCGCCACCATCTCCCGGTGGGTGGCCGACGCGGGGTACACCGGCGACGTGGAGACGGAGATCTTCAACGAGGAGATCTGGGCGGCCCCGCCGGGAGAGACGGCAGCCACCGTCGGCGCACGGTACGCGGAGCACGTCCTGCCGCACCTCTGAGAGCACCCGCTCCGGGCCGAGAACTTCGGCTCGGGAGGGGGTAAAGTCGGCTGCTGAACCACTGCCCGCTCGCCGCAGGCACCGAGCGTCAGCACCGCACCGAGCAACAAGGAGCGAACCGTGACCCACGGCGATGTCCGCGTGGAGGACGACGGCTACCTCTGGGTGATGCGCGGCGAGGTCGACGCCGCCGTCCAGTCACGTCACGAGGACTACCTCAGGCAGGTGGCCCGGGCGGCGGACCGGCAGATCGTGATCGACCTGTCCGACGTGACGTTCATGGACTCGGGCGGCCTGCGCCTGCTCTACCACGCGGTCGAGGGCAGCCCCGAGCCGCCCGTCCTGCGCGGCGTGCCGGAGAGCACCCGCGACCTCCTCGAGCTCTCCGGCGTCGTCTCGCTGTTCCGGTTCGAGGAAGAGGGGGCCGGGTCCGCCTCGACCGCGCGGGCCGTTCGATGACGCTGGTCGAGGCCACACTGCGCGCCTCGCTGACCGAGATCGCGGCGTGGACCGTCCGCGACGTCGACCACCTCTGCGACGTCCGCGCCCAGCTGCAGCAGCGGTTGACCGCCGCGGTCGACGCCGACGAGGGTCGCCAGGAGGGCCGCGGGCTGGACCGCATCGTCCTCGTGGCCTCCGAGCTGGCCACCAACGCCGTCCGGTACGGCAGCCGGCCGGTCACCCTGCGCCTGCTCCAGCAGGGGTCGACGTTCGCCGTCGACGTCGTGGACCACCGCCCCGACGCACCTCCCGTGGAGGGCACCAGCGGCGCCGGCGGCCTCGGGCTCGTGGTCGCCGCCCGCGCGGCCGCCGCCGTCGGGTGGTTCCGCACCCGGAGCACCAAGCACGTCTGGGCCCGGTTCGCCTGAGCTCACCGCCCCCGGCACGGCTCAGGCTCGCCGCTGCACCACCATCAGCGTCGCGTCGTCCGCCGACCGCTCGTCGCGCGTGGCCCGGACGACGTCGTCGATGTCGGTCCGCGGCCCGGCACGAAACGCGTCGGCGAGCCGTGCCAGGCCGTCGGTGACAGACTCGTCGCGACGCTCGACGAGCCCGTCGCTGTAGAGCACCAGCGATCCGCCGGGCGGCACCTCCAGACGGCTCGCCGGCGGCACCTCCCCGGCCAGCCCGAGGGGCGGGGCGCCCGCCAGCGGCGCCCAGCACGTGCTGCCGTCGGGATGCACCACGAGCAACGGCGGATGACCCAGCGAGACGTTCTCCACGGTGCCGTTCGCCGGGTCGACCAGCGCCACCGTCAGCGTGGCGACCTCGCCCGGCAGCGTCCAGCGCACGACCTCGAACAGCAGCCGCGCGGCCTCGTGGGCCGAGTCGCTGCCGACCAGCGACGTCCGCATCGCGGTGCGCAGCTGGCCCATCGTCGCGGCCGCCTGCAGCCCGTGACCCGTCACGTCGCCCACGACCAGCGCCAGGTGCCCGGTCGGCAGGACGAGGGCGTCGTACCAGTCGCCGCCCACGAGCCCGGCGCCCGCCGCCTCGTAGCGCGCGTCGATGCTCCAGCCGTCGACGTCGGCGAGCTCGTGCGGCAGCAGGCTGCGCTGCAGCTCCTCCGTCGCACGCACCTCTTTGCGACCTCGCAGGTAGAGAGCCTCCAGCAGGTGCCCGCGCAGCGCGGCGGCACTCTCTACCTGGTCCGGGAGCCACGGCAGGCTGTGGCGGTCGACGACCTCTCGCCACCGCTCCTCCGAGGCGCGCAGCATCGTGCGGATCGGGTCGTCGGTACGCACCGGTCGGCTCACGGTGGGGTCGCTGCCCCACTCGACCCGGCGCTGGACCTCGTCGCGCAGCCAGATGAGCACCTGCCCCTCGGGCAGGGCGATACCCATGACGCCCGCGACGTCGGGCGCGACGGCCGCGACGTCCGGAGCGGCCTCACCCAGGCAGTCGGTCGTCACGACCTCCTCGCCCGCCTCGGCGACCCACGCGATGAGCGCGCGCCGGCCCGCGTCGTCGGGGACCTGCCCGACGCTCGTCACACGCCCCTCGGCGCTGACGATCGCGCCGTCCGCCCGCACCAGCCGACGCGTCCAGCCGGACCGCGTGATCGCGGTACCCAGGGGGACCGACTCGTCGCGGGAGTCGGCGGCGAGGTGCGCCAGGACCCGGTCCTGGCGGTGCGCCTCCGAGTCCTTGTCCGTGCCGAGCTGTGCGGCACGGAGGGCCGACAGGCTGCGCGCCAGCAGCTCGACCTCCACCAGAACCTCGTACGGCACCCGCTGCGGGCCTCCGTAGTGGTGGCAGTAGACGACACCCCACAGCTCGCCGCCGTGGAACAGGCCGACCCCCAGGGCGGCACGGGCGCCGCGTGAGCGGTGCAGCTCCACGTACGCGCGCGGCTCGGCACGCAGCGTGGCGGCGCTCAGGTCCGACGGCGGGGTGGGGTCGCCGTCGTCGTGGGTGAGCACCGGAACGGGGTCCGCATCGACGTCGTCGATGAGGTGCACCCGCACGCGAGCGTGCAGCTCGCGCACCTCCAGTGGGATGTCCGACGCCGGGAAGTGGACACCCGTCCACGGCACCAGCCCGCGAGCGCGCGACTCCGCGACGATCTCGGAGTTCCCCTGCGGGTCGAGCAGGTACAGCGACGCCCGTTCGAAGCCCGTGCGGGCCCGCAACGCCTCCAGCGCGACGTCGTAGAGCTCCTCGATCGAGCCGGCCCGCTCCAGGTCGGCGAGCGCCGTGCGCAGCGGTCCGTAGCCGCTCGAGCCGCGCCCGGTGGCGGACTGCGCCGGCTCGATCTCCACCACCACGGAGGGCTGGGCGGGCGCCGGGTCGCCGTGCGGCCGGTGGAGGATCGCGTCGTACCCGCCGCCGCCCCGCTCCTCGGGCAGCTCGAGCACCACCGGGTTGACGGACGCGAGGTCGGTGCCCGCCACGACGGGCGAGAGGACCTGGCCGGCGGCCTGCGGGCCCAGCACCTCCGAGAGCGGGCGCCCCAGGACCTCCGCCGGGCGCAGACCGACCGACTCCGTGCGGGCCGACGTCTGCAGCACGACGCCGTCGGACGCACGGACCGTCAGCAGCAGGCCGCGCGGCTGCACCGTCACGGTGCCCGGCGCGTGCGCCTCCGTCGCGTCCTCGACTGGTCCCGGGACGGCTGAAGCCGCGACGGACCTCGTCACCTGCACCCCCCGGACTTGATTGCTTGGACCCCCAAGGGTAACGTCCCGCCGGCACTCCGCCGTCAGACCCCGGAACCAAGTCGGCCTCTCGCTCGTCAGACAGGACGGCCCGCCGGCCGTTTCCCGTCCGGCGGGCCACCACGCGTCCCCCTCAGGAGAGCACCGATGAGCACGAGCTCCAGCCAGCCCCCCGTCCTGCGCGCCGACGGCCTCGCCGCCGGGTACGGGGGCGGCGACGTCGTGCACGGCATCGACCTCGAGCTCTCCCCCGGCGACGCCCCGGTCGGCATCATCGGGCCGTCCGGGGCGGGCAAGTCGACGATCGTCCGCGCGCTGGTCGGCCAGGTGCGACCCACGCGCGGCCGCGTCACCTGGTCCGGACGCACCGTCAGCCGGATCGGTCTGCGGGACAAGAAGACGTTCCGCGCACAGGTCCGCCGGGTGGCCCAGGAGGGCATCGCCGACGTCGACCCCCGCTCCACCGTCGACCGCGTGGTCGCCAAGGCCCTGTCCGACGCCCGCCGGACCGGTCGCGCGAGCGGCCGCACGGTCGAGGAGGTCCTCACCGACGTCGCGCTCGAACCACGCTTCGCGTCCCGGCAGGTCGGCACCCTCTCAGGCGGGGAGAAGCAGCGGGTGGCGCTCGCCGCGGCGCTGGCCACCCGCCCGGGCGCGCTGCTGCTCGACGAGCCGCTCACCGCCGTCGACCCCGCCATGCGTGGCGAGGTGGTCCGCCGTCTCGGGGACGCCGCCGCCGAGGCCGGCACCGCGGTGCTCCTGGTCTCGCACGACCTCGAGCTGGTCGAGCGCCTCTGCCCGACGGTCCACGTCCTCGCCGAGGGCACGTTCGTCGCCTCGGGGGCGCTCTCGGCCGTGCTCGCCGAGTCGTCGCACCCGTCCGTCCGGGAGCTCGCCGAGGCTGCACCGCAGGCCGTCCAGCGCTTCCGGTGAGGTACGCCGCTCCGGCGGCCACGACGGGCAGAGCCGCGACGTCAGAGGTAATGTCGTCGCGGACCTGAGGCCCGTGTGCGGCCCGTGATGAGGAGTAGCGATGCTCACCCCCACCTGCGGCGCGACCCCCGTGATGCCATGACCAAGGACGCTGCCACGTCCCTGCGGTCCAGGCTCGTCGGCACCTGGACCGTCGTCAGCGTCGACGGGCTGTCCAGCGCGCGCTCGCGGCTGCAGGAGACCCTGTGCGCAGAGACGCCGACGCCGTGCGCCGAGACCGAACCGACCCGCTCGCTGCTGCAGAACATCGTCCTCGTCGCGAGCGAGCTGACCGCCAACGCCCTCGAGCACACCGACGGCCCGGCCCGGCTCGACGTGGTGTCCGACGGCGTGGCCGTCACCGTCTCGGTCATGGACCGCTGCCCCGACAGCCCACCGGTGCTCTCCCCGGACCGCAAGCTGGGCGAGGGCGGATTCGGCCTCCAGCTGGCCCTGCGCATCGCCGACGACGTCGGCTGGTACCGCACACCGGACGGCGCGAAGCACGTCTGGGCCCGGTTCGTCGTGCCTGGCTCGTCCGAGGGCGACCCGGCCGCCTAGTCGCCCGCTCTCCCGGGCCACCGCATGTGAGCGCTAACGTAGCTCTGCTCCAGCAGTGGGACCGCTGGGACGGCGAGAGCCAGCAGTTCCGGTTCCTCGACTCGGGCGACGGCTACTACCGGATCCAGGTCCGGCACTCGGGCATGGTGCTCGACGTCTACGGCTGGGACGCCGAGAACGGCGCCGACATCGTCCAGTGGGACGACCTGGACGCCGAGAACCAGCAGTGGCAGGTCCGGGAGAACTCCGACGGGACGGTCACGTTCCTCAACCGGTTCTCCGGCAGGGCGCTCGACCTGTACGACTTCGCCACCGAGCCCGGAGCGCGCATCTCCCAGCACACCGACAACGGCGCGGCCGTGCAGAGGTGGCAGCTCCTGCCCGTCGACGGTGCCGCCGCCGCGCTGGCCAACCCGATCCGCACGAACGGCGCCGACCCGTGGCTACAGCACTGGGACGGCCACTACTAGCTGTCCACCACCACGTGGGACTCCACCGTGATCATGCGGCGCGCCACCACCCTTGCCGGCCTGTCCTCCGCACCGGACCAGGTCGTCTGGGACGACGTCGGCGTCCCGTCGCGCTGCTGCAGCCACTGGGCACCCGAGTTCCACCGCATCGACGGCACCTGGTACCTCACGTACACGTCGGGGAACTCCCAGACGAACCTCGACGGCCAGAAGATCCACGTGCTGCGCTCGCAGAGCGACACACCCATGGGGCCGTACGAGTTCATGGGGACTCCGATGCCGGACCGGTGGAACATCGACAGCTCCTACCTGGAGCACGGCGGCCGTCTCTCCATGCTGTTCTCCGAGTGGATCGGCCCCGACCAGACGAACCGCATCGTCGAGATGAGCAACCCGTGGACGACCGTCGGCCAGCCGGCGACCTTCTCCACCCCGACGCACTCGTGGGAGACCCAGGGCGCACGCGTCAACGAGGGCGCCGAGGTGCTGAAGCACGGTGGCCGCACGTTCGTCTCGTACTCCGCGTCGTCGTGCAACACCCCGGACTACACGATCGGGCTGCTCGAGCTCACCGGGTCGGACCCGATGGACCCCGGCCACTGGACCAAGTCGCCCGTCCCTGCCATGCCGCAGGGCAACGGCGTCTACGGGACCGGGCACAACGGGTTCTTCAAGAGTCCGGACGGCACCGAGGACTGGATCATCTACCACGGCAACACGTCTGCGTCGCACGGCTGCGGTGACACCCGCCAGACGCGCGTGCAGAAGGTCAGCTACGACGCGACCGGGTGGCCCGTCTTCGGCGCACCGGTCCCGTCGGGGCAGGCGATGACCCCGCCGTCGGGCGAGTAAGGGCCTGCCACCTCTGGTTGCTGCTGCTGCGTCAGGGGTCGTAGCGCACCAGGTGCGCCGAGCGGCGCACGACGGCGCGCAGCACCGCGAGGTCGCCGGCGAGCACGCCGGCGGCCCTCGCCTGGACGACGACGTTCCCCAGCGCCGCACCCTCGACCGGCCCTGCCACCACGGGCAGCCCGGTCGCCTCCGCCGTGAGGCGGCACAGCAGCTCGTTCTGGGACCCGCCACCGACGACGTGCAGCACCTCGACCTCGCGGCCCGAGAGCCGCGTGACCTCCTCCAGCACCTGCCGGTAGGCGTCCGCGAGGGAGTCGAGGATGCACCGCACGACCTGCCCCACGCCGTCGGGCACCGGCTGACCGGACGCCCGCGCGGCTGCCTCGATCCGTTCCGGCATGTCGCCGGGCGGCAGGAACTCGGGGGCGTCGACGTCGACGACGGTGCGCCCGGGCTGCGCGTCGGCCGCGGCCGCGAGCGCCTCGGCGAGCGACACCTCGGTCCCGGCCTCACGCCAGGTGCGCAGGGTCTCGGACAGCACCCACAGGCCCATGACGTTCTTCAGGTATCGCACGGTGCCGTCGACACCCAGCTCGTTGGTGACGTTCGCCCGACGGCTCTCCTCGGTCAGGACCGGGACGTCGAGCTCGACGCCGACCAACGACCACGTCCCCGAGGAGACGTAGGCGAACCGCTCGTCGGCGGCGGGCACCCCGACCACGGCCGAGGCCGTGTCGTGCGACCCGACCGCGATCACCGGCACCGCGCCGAGCCCGGTGGCTGCCTGCACGGCGGCGGTGAGGTGCCCGACGACGGTCCCCGGTTCGACGACGTCGCCCAGCCGGGCGCGCAGGTCGCCCAGCTCGGGGTACTCGCGGGCCAGGGCGTCGAGCACGGGCTGCGACCACCGGCGGGTGGTCGCGTCCAGCAGGCCGGTCGTCGAGGCGTTGGTGACCTCGGCGATGGTGGCGCCGGTGAGCCAGGAGCCGAGCAGGTCCGGGATCAGCCGGATCGAGTCGACCAGCGGCCACACGGCGTCATGCCGCGCGGCGACGAGCTGGAACTCCGTGTTGAACGGCAGGGTCTGCAGCCCGTTGACGGCGTAGTGCTCGGCGGCACCCAGCCGGCCCAGGACCTCCTCGGCGACCCCGGAGAGGCGGGGGTCGCGGTGGTGGCGCGGGTTGCCGAGCAGCGTGCCGTCCGCGGCGAACAGCCCGTGGTCGACGGCCCAGGAGTCGATGCCGATCCCGGCGACCTCGACGCCCTGCTCGCGGGCGAGTGCCCCGGCGGCGCGCAGGCCGTCCAGGACCCCGCGCCACAGGTGGAGCACGTCCCAGTGCAGCGCGGTGCCCGCGGCCTCGGGGACCTCGACCGGCCCGTTGCCGAACCGGGCCACCTCGGTGAGGTCGACGTGCTCGTCGCCTGCCGCCCCGGAGACCACCCCGAGCATCACCCGTCCGCTGGTCGCCCCGAGGTCGACGGCGACGAACGCCGTCACCGGAGGAACGCCTGCGCCACGCCCGCGTCGACGGGCACGTGCAGGCCGGTGGTGTGCGAGAAGTCGGCCGTGCAGAGCGCGAACGCCGCGTTGGCGATGTTCTCCGGCAGCACCTCGCGCTTGAGCAGGGTGCGCTGGGCGTAGAACGCGCCCAGGTCCTCCTCCTCGATCCCGTACGTCTTGGCGCGGTTGGCGCCCCACCCGGAGGCGAAGATGCCCGAGCCGCGCACCACGCCGTCGGGGTTGATGCCGTTGACCTTGATGCCGTGCTCGCCCAGCTCCGCCGCGAGCAGGCGCACCTGGTGGGCCTGGTCGGCCTTCGTGGCGGAGTAGGCGATGTTGTTCGGCCCGGCGAACACCGAGTTCTTGCTCGAGATGTAGATGACGTCGCCGCCGAGCTTCTGGTCCACCAGGATGCGTGCGGCGTTCTTCGCGACGAGGAACGAGCCCTTGGCCATGACGTCGTGCTGCAGGTCCCAGTCGGCCTCGGTGGTCTCGAACAACGACTTGCTCAGCGAGAGGCCGGCGTTGTTCACGACGATGTCGACGCCGCCGAACGCGAGCACGGCCTCGTTCAGCGCGGCCTGCACGGCGGCCTCGTCGGCCACGTTCGCGGCGACCCCGATCGCGACGTCGGTGCTGCCGATCTCGCCGGCCACCGCGCGCGCCTTGTCCAGGTCGAGGTCCGCGACGACCACGCACGCGCCCTCGGCCGCGAGCCGCTCGGCGATGGCCTTGCCGATGCCGGACGCCGCGCCGGTGACGAACGCGATCCGGGTCGCGAGCGGCTTCGGCTTCGGCTTGCGCTGCAGCTTGGCCTCCTCCAGCGCCCAGTACTCGATGCGGAACTTCTCGGACTCGTCGATGGGCGCGTACGTGGACAGGGCCTCGGCGCCGCGCATCACGTTGATGGCGTTGACGTAGAACTCGCCGGCCACGCGGGCGGTCTGCTTGTCGCCGCCGTAGGAGAACATCCCCACACCCGGCACGAGCACGATGAGCGGGTCCGCGCCACGGATCGCCGGCGGCTCCTCGCCCTTCGCACGGGCCTCGGCGGCGCCGCGCTCGTAGTAGGCGGTGTAGTCGGCGCGGTAGGCCTCGTGCAGCTCCGGCAGGCGCTCGACGATCTCTTCGACGCTCGCCGTCGCCGGCAGGTCGATCACGAGCGGCTTGACCTTGGTCCGCAGGAAGTGGTCCGGGCAGGACGTGCCCAGGGCGGCGAGCTCCGGGTGCCGCTCCGCGGCCAGGAAGTCCAGCACCACGTCGGCGTCGGTGAAGTGGCCGACCTGCGGCTTGTCGTGCGAGGCGATGGCGCGCAGGTGCGGGGCCAGGGCGGCGGCCTTGGCACGACGCTCAGCCGCGGGCAGCGCCCCGTAGCCGTCGAGCGCCGGACCGAACGGCTCGGGCGCACCGTGCTCGGCGATGTACGCCGCGGCGGTGTCGATGATCCACAGCGAGTTCGCCTCGGCCTCCTCGGCCGTGTCGCCCCACGCCGTGATGCCGTGCCCGCCCAGGACGGTGCCGATCGCGTCGGGGTGCTCCGCCTTGATCTTCGCGATGTCCAGACCCAGCTGGAACCCGGGGCGGCGCCACGGCACCCACACGACCTTGCCGCCGAAGATCTTCTGCGTGAGCTCCGGGCCGTCCGCCGCCGTGGCGATCGCGATGCCCGAGTCCGGGTGCAGGTGGTCCACGTGCGCGGCGTCGACGAGCCCGTGCATCGCGGTGTCGATGCTGGGGGCGGCGCCACCCTTGCCGTGCAGGCAGTAGTCGAACGCGGTGACCATCTCGTCCTCGCGCTCGACACCCGGGTAGACGGCCACCAGGGCGCGCATGCGGTCCAGGCGCAGCACCGCCAGGCCCTTCTCCGTCAGCGTGCCCAGGTCGCCGCCGGAACCCTTGACCCACAGCAGCTCGACGTCCCGCCCGGTGACCGGGTCGGTCGCGGTGCCCTTCGCGGAGGTGTTGCCGCCGGCGTAGTTGGTGTTCTTCGGGTCCGCGCCCAGGCGGTTCGACCGGGCGACGAGGGCCTCGACGGTCGGGTGAGCGGTCTCGTTCGTCATCAGGAGCTCCGGGGAGGTTCGGGTCGGATCGGTGGTTCGTGGGTCGTGCCGACGAGCCCGTCGACGGTGAGCCAGGCGGCCATGCGGGCGAGGCTGCGCGCGCAGCCGGGATGCTCCGGGTCGTTGAGGTGACCGTGGAACGTGCCGTCCTCGCGGACGAGGTGGACGTCCGTGCCGGCCGCCGCGAGCTCGGCGGCGTACGCCTCGCCGGAGGACCGCAGGGCGTCGTGGTCGGAGTTGACGATCATCGTCGGCGGCAGCCCGCGCAGGTCCGCCCCGCCGGGGAACGCGTACGGCGACCCCGACCCGCGCCGGTGGCCCAGGTAGTTGGCGTTCATCGTGCGCACCACGTCCGGGGGGAAGTCGCGCCCCTCGGGCAGCGCCGCGATCTTCTCCGCCAGCTCCGGGCTCGGCGTCGGCAGCGCCTCGTGCAGCACCGGGTAGGCCAGCACCACGCTGCGCGGCGTCGGGCGCTCCGCGGTGCCCGACGGCGGCACGGAGGTCGTGCCGGCGGGCTCGGTCGCGTCGTCGCGCAGGCGCAAGGACACCCCGGCGGCGAGGTTGCCGCCGGCGCTGGCACCGCCGAGGGACCACGTGCCGGACGGTACGCCGAGGCCCGTCTCGACCGCCCAGCGGAACACGAAGGCGAGCTCGTCGTGCGCCACCGGGAACCGGACGCCGCCGACCTCGACGGAAGCGTCGACGTCGTCCCGGTCGACCTCCGGGCACAGCCGGTAGTCCACGCTCACCACGGCGACACCGCGCCCGGCGAGCGTGCGCGCGACGTGGTCGGCCTCCGCCATGTCGAGGTCACCGTGCATGAACCCGCCGCCGTGCGCCCAGACGAGCCCTGCGACGCAGGTGACGCCGTCCGGCACCGGGTAGAGGCGGACAGGGAGGTTTCCGTGGGGGCCGTCGAGGACCAGGTCCGTGATGGTCATGGCGCCGATCATGCACCCCAGCCGGCCTGCTGACCGCCGACGCGCTCCGCGGCGATCCTCGGCAGGTAGCCGGACTCCGCGAACGCGGCCATCGGGTCCGCGGGCAGGCCGCGAGCGGCGCGGTACTCGGCGAGCGCGGGCCGCACGTCGGTGTAGAAGGCGTCCATGTAGATCGCGTTCGCGGCCAGCACGTCGCCCGCCTCCTGGGCCTTGACCAGGGCGTCGCGGTCGAGCAGCAGGGCCCGCGCCGTCATCTCCTGGACGTTGAGCACGGAGCGGATCTGGCCCGGCACCTTGTCCTCGATGTTGTGGCACTGGTCGAGCATGAGCGCCACCTGCGAACCCTCGTCGAGGCCGCCGCCGCGGCTGACCTCGGCCATGATGCGGAAGAGCTGGAACGGGTCGGCGGCGCCGACGATGAGGTCGTCGTCGGCGTAGAACCGCGAGTTGAAGTCGAACGAGCCCAGCTTCCCGAGGCGCAGGAGCTGCGCCACGATGAACTCGATGTTGGTGCCGGGGGCGTGGTGGCCGGTGTCGAGGCAGACGTACGCCTTGTCGCCGAGGGCCGCCACCTGGGCGTACGAGGTGCCCCAGTCCGGCACGTCCGTGTGGTAGAACGCCGGCTCGAAGAACTTGTACTCGAGCACCATGCGCTGGGAGTCCCCGAGCCGGGCGTAGATCTCGGTCAGCGCCTCGTGCAGCAGGTCCTGCCGGGTACGGATGTCCGCCTGGCCCGGGTAGTTCGAACCGTCGGCCAGCCAGATCTTCAGGTCCTGCGACCCGGTGGCGTCCATGATCTCGATGCACTCGAGGTGGTGGTCGATCGCCTGGCGGCGCACGGCCGGGTCGGTGTGCGTCAGGGAGCCGAGCTTGTAGGCGTTGTCCTGGAACGTGTTGGAGTTGATCGTGCCCAGGGTGACGCCCTGGTCGTTCGCGTAGCGCTGGAGGGCCGCGTAGTCGTCGACCTTGTCCCACGGGATGTGCAGCGCCACCGTCGGGGCCAGGCCGGTGAGCCGGTGGACCTGCGCGGCGTCGGCGATCTTCTCCTCGGGGTTGCGCGGCGTGCCCGGGGTGGAGAAGACCTTGAAGCGCGTCCCGGAGTTGCCGTACGCCCAGGAGGGCACCTCGATGGCGAGGCGGTCCAGGACCGGGATGATGTCGTCGAAGCTGGGCATGGTCGTCCTCTTTCAGTCCTGGGTGGTGCTGCTCGCCGCGAGCTGCGTCTCGAGGTGGAAGATCGGCGTGAGCTCGGTCATCGACTCGTCGGGGCCGGCGCCGTCGAAGAACTCGGCCATCTCGGCCTGCCAGCGCGCGTTGACGTCGTGCAGACCCATGTCCGCACGCGCGGCGTCCGGGTCGTCGCTCTCGAAGTAGCCGACGACCGTGCCGTCCGGGGCGGTGAAGATCGAGTAGTTGCGCCAGCCGGTCTCGTGCAGGGCGCGCAGCATCTGCGGCCACACCTCGGCGTGGCGGCGCGAGTACTCCTCGAGCCGGTCCGGGCGCACCCGGAACCGGAACATCACGCGGCGCGTGCCGCTGTCGGTACGAACCACCGTCGGTCCTCCTTCGCATCGTCCTCGACGCAGGTGGTGAATCGATTCAAGATCGTCAACGTACCTGGTGGTCCCCGACCAGCGCAAGGCCGCCCAGCCCGGTCCGCGCCGAGCCGGCGCTCCAGTCGGCAACGTCCGTCGCGGTCGGCAACTCGAGCGACCGACCGGAGCGGGACGTACCGACCGCAGCGAGCAACGCCGAGCGAGACATGCCGACCGCAGCAGGACGTACCGACCGCAGCGGCACCCGCCGCCGCAACCATATCGGGCAACCGGTTTCCGTCCGCCCCGCGAGCCGGTCGGTCGCCCCCCGTCCGAACGGCTACGATCCCTGGGTGCGGTCGGCCGACCGCCCGCCCGGAACCGGGAACCTGTCGACGAGGAGAGGGAACCCATGCCGCCCCGCACGCACCACCGGCGCACGTCGATCTCCGACGTCGCGCGGCACGCCGGCGTCTCCGTCGGCACGGTGTCGAACGTGCTCAACCGGCCCGACCGGGTCTCCCCCGGCACCCGCGAGCGCGTCGAGGCGGCCATCGCCGAGCTGTCGTTCGTCCGCAACGGCTCCGCGCGCCAGCTCCGCGCCGGGCGCATCACGACCGTGGGCGCGATCGTGCTGGACATCTCCAACCCGTTCTTCACCGACGTGACGCGCGGGATCGAGGAGCGGCTCACCGCCGACGACTACACGCTCATGGTGGCCAGCTCGGACCGCGACCCCGAGCGCGAGGCCCGCTATCTGCGCCTGTTCGAGGAGCACGGCGTGCGCGGCGTGATGGTGGTCCCGACCTCGGACAGCATCGAGCACCTGCTCGCCGTGCGGGAGCGCGGGATCGGCGTCGTGCTCCTGGACCATCCCTCGCCGGTGGAGTCCGTGTCCTCGGTGGCCGTGGACGACGTCGACGGCGGCGCGATGGCGACGCGGCACCTGCTCGAGCAGGGGCACTCCCGCATCGCCTTCCTCAACGGGGCGCACTCGATCCGCCAGTGCGCCGACCGCCTCGAGGGCGTGCGCCAGGCGCTCGCCGATGCGGGGCACGACCCTGACGAGGCGCTGGTGGAGATACCGGTCAGCCTCGACGCCGACGGCGGCGAGGCCGGCGTCCGCACCCTGCTGGACGCACCCGGTCCGACCGCCGTGTTCTGCGTCAACGACCTCGTCGCGCTCGGCGCGCTGCGGACGCTGCGCCGGTCCGGGGTGTCGGTGCCCGACGACGTCGCGCTCGTCGGGTACGACGACGTCACCTTCGCGGCGGAGCTCGCGACACCTCTGACCTCGGTGCGCCAGCCGCGGCACGAGCTGGGCAGGCGAGCGGCCGACCTGATGCTGCGCGGCGGCGACGCCCCGGCCGAGCACGTGGTCTTCCAGCCGGAGCTGGTCGTGCGCGAGTCCTCCACCAGCACGACCCGCTAGCCGAGCGCTCCCGCCACACCTTCCAGGCGCCGTCGTGCCGGAGCCCCGATTCCGGTTTTGAATCGATTTATGGCAGACTTCGGCCATGCGACGACGCACCACCCCCGACTCATTCGACACGACCGCCGTGCGGCCGTGGAACGCGCAGCTCGACGGCCTCGGCTTCGGCGGTGACTACAACCCCGAGCAGTGGCCGGCCGACGTCCGCGCCGAGGACGTCCGCCTCATGCGCGAGGCCGGGGTGAACCTCCTCAGCGTCGCGATCTTCTCCTGGGCCACCCTCGAACCTCGCGAGGGCGAGCTCGACTGGACGTGGCTCGACGAGACCTTGGACTCCCTCCACGCCGCCGGCATCCAGGTCGCCCTGGCCACGGCCACCGCCTCGCCGCCCCCGTGGCTCACCCGCAAGCACCCGGAGATCCTGCCGCGCCTGGCCGACGGCACGGTGCTGCACCAGGGCGGCCGGCAGTCCTACGCCGTGACGCACCCGGTGCACCGCGAGTACGCGCTGCGCATGACCACCCGGATGGCGGAGCGCTACGGCGACCACCCGGCGCTCGCCCTGTGGCACGTGGACAACGAGATCGGCTGCCACGTGCCGCGGGACTACTCCGACGCCGCCGCCGCGGCCTTCCGCGACTGGCTGCGGCGCCGCTACACCACCGTCGATCGGCTCAACGAGGCCTGGGGCACCAGCTTCTGGTCGCAGCGCTACGCCGACTTCGAGGACGTGCTGCCGCCGCTGACGGTGCCGGCGTTCATCAACCCCAGCCAGGAGCTCGACTTCGACCGCTTCAGCTCCGACGCGATGCTCGACTACTACCGCGACCTGCGCGACACGCTGCGCGAGCTCACGCCGCACGTGCCCACCACGACCAACCTCATGACGACCTCGGCGACCAAGGGGATGGACTACTTCTCCTGGTCCGACGACCTCGACGTGGTGGCCAACGACCACTACACGATCGCCGCGGACGCCGAGCGGCACGTCGAGCTCGCACTCTCGGCCGACCTCGCCCGCGGCGTCGCCCACGGCGACCCGTGGATCCTCATGGAGCACTCGACGTCGGCGGTCAACTGGCAACCGCGCAACCGCACCAAGGCGCCCGGCGAGATGCTGCGCAACTCGCTGCAGCACGTCGCCCGCGGCGCGGACTCGGTGATGTTCTTCCAGTGGCGCCAGTCCCGGGCGGGCGCCGAGAAGTACCACTCGGCGATGGTGCCGCACGCCGGCACCGACACCGACGTCTGGCGTGGCACGGTCGAGCTGGGCCGCACCCTGCGCGCGCTCGGTGAGGTGCGCGGCTCACGCGTCGCGGCGCGTGCCGCGCTCGTCGTGGACTACCCCGCCTGGTGGGCGGCCGAGCTGGGCTCCCACCCCACCCAGGACCTGCGCTACATGGACGAGGTGCGCTCCTGGTACACGGTCCTGTGGGAGCAGGGCGTCACCGTGGACACGGTCACCCCGCACGCCGACCTGGACGGCTACGACCTCGTCGTCGTCCCCACCCTGTACCTCGTGGACGACGACGGCGCGGCGAACGTCGCGCGCGCCGCCCGGCGCGGGGCCACGGTGGCGGTCACGTTCTTCTCGGGCATCGTCGACGCCTGCGACCACGTGCGCCTCGGCGGCTACCCCGGCGCGTTCCGCGACCTGCTCGGTCTGCGCACGGAGGAGTTCTACCCGCTGCAGGCCACCGAGACCGTCCGCGTGACGGGCAAGGTGGTCGGCGGCGACGCCACCGCCGACCTCTGGACCGAGAAGACGCACGTGGACGACGGCACGGAGGTCGTGGCGGCCTACGACGACGGCGCGCTCGACGGCCACCCGGCCGTCACCCGGCGCGACGTCGGCACGGGCGCCGCGTGGTACGTGGGCACCCGCCTGGACCGAGCCGGCCTGGCCTCGCTGGTCGGCCGCCTCGTGGACGAGTCCGGCGTCGCACCCGACGTCGTCGGCCCGGCCGGGGTCGAGACCGTGCGGCGGCGCTCCGCCGACGGCACCACCTCGTGGCTCTTCGTGCTCAACCACACCGGCGCGGACGCCCCGCTCACCGGCGTCGCGGGCACCGAGCTGATCGGTGGGACCGCCGTCGCGGGTGAGCTCGTCGTCCCGGCTGGTGCGGTCCGCGTCATCCGCGAGGCACCCGCGCCCTGACCCCCGGGCGCGTTTTACCGATGTCGGTAGTTCGTGTCGAGATCGGCAGTGCGCACTGCCGATCTCGACACGAACTACCGACATCGGTAA
>NZ_JBWPVO010000017.1:0-47490 GCF_056590155.1 Isoptericola sp. GX10416
ATGGCGCGTAGCAGGGTGGACTTGCCGGAGCCGTTGATCCCGACGATCCCGATGGACTCGCCGTGGCGTGCGGTGAACGACACCCCGCGCACGGCGTGGACCTCGCTGACCGCACCGACGTGCTGACGCCCCGCCCCGAGCAGCCGCTTGACCAGGCTGCGCCGGACCGGCTCGGCCTTCTCGACAGGCACGCCCGAGCGCTGCGCCCGCGCCCGCTGCTTGCCTCCGAACACCCGGAAGACGATGTGCAGGTCGTCCACCACCAGGCACGGGTCTCCGAGCGGGATGCTCTCCGCGTGCTGACCGGCGTCGTCCTCCTCGAGCTCCATGTCGAAGTCGAGGTGGGCGTCGGCCTCGCTCACGTCCTCAGTCACGTCCGTACCTCTCTTCGCCACGCCAGAAGATGATGAAGCCCACCACGAAGAACACGACCGCCCAGACGACCCCGAGGATCCACATGATCGGTTCCTGGACGAACGCCTCCTCCTCCATCATGGACGAGCGCCCCAGATACAGGTAGACGGCGATCGGCTGGTAGGTGAGCACCGGCTCCAACCAGACCTGCACCGACTCCGGGAGCCTGCCGACGTAGTGCGCCAGCGGGAAGATCACTCCCGAGCCGTACATGGCGAAGCGCAGGACGAACGAGATGATGTTGTCCAGGTCCGGCGTGATGGCCACGGCGCGCGCCATGATGAAGGCGAGCCCCATGTTGAACACCCACATGAGTGCGACGGCCGGGACGAGGAGCAGCCACTCCCAGGTGATGTGCACGGTGTCGTAGTCGGGCAGCAATCCCGACGCGAGCACGATGATCCCCATGACGACCAGCGCCGGCAGGAGTGTGGCGAGGTGCGACACCACGTTCGAGATCGGCAGCACCGCGCGGGGGAAGTGCAGCGACCGGATCAGGTTGGTGCGCTTGTTGATCGACTGCGCGCCGCCGTTGACGGACTGCTCGACGAAGCGGAACAGGAAGATGCCGATCACGATGAACGCGATCGTGTTCTCGACACCGCGGCTCGTCCGCAGGATCAGACCGAAGATGATCACGTAGACCGCGGCGTTGAGCACCGGGTTGAGGATCGCCCAGAGCTGCCCGAGGTAGGTGTTCTGGTTCTTGGCGTACGCGGTCGCCGTGCCGAGCACCCGGATGAAGGCCCACCGCGAGGCGACGTCCTTGACGTAGGACCACAGCGGTGGTCTCACGCCCATCTTCGTCAGGCCGTACTGGTCGGCGAGCGCCCGCCGCTCGGCCGACGACATGCCGGGAGTGATCGGTTCGGGTGGCTCCGGCGGGCTGGGCCGCCCCTCGGGGCGGTCCGGTGTCCCACGGTCACCAGAGGTGGCCCCTGAGGTGATGTCGGTGGTCACGAAGGTTTCTTACCTGTCCTTGGGAGGTGCGGCCGTGGTCTTCCGGCCCCGTCGATCGTACCGTGGCGCCGTCGGTGGCCGACGCCGCCTGCGTGGAATACTCGGTGTGCCATCGGCACCCTGCCCCCCCTCAGGAAGGAACGGATGTCCCCCGTGAGCTCTCCGCGCCGCTCGCCCGTCGATCGAGGCCGTGAACACCTCGGCCGCCTCCTGCTCAAGGTCGGCAGCCTGGCGAACCGCCTCGTCCGGCAGTCGGTGGTGGGTGAGCCTCCGCTCTTCGACCCCGAGCTCGACGAGCTGCCCCGCTATCCGGTCGTCGTCTACTTCGCCGACCCGCCCGAGCTGGCCTACCAGATCCAGCAGTGGTTGCCTGTCCTCGAGCAGCTGGCGCAGCACCGCCCGCTCGCGATCGTCAGCCGGAACTGGGGCACGACCACGCTGCTGCGCGACTCCACCAGCCTGCCGGTGCTCTTCACGCGCAAGCTCGACGGGCTCCGGCGCATCTACGACCAGATCGACGCCAAGGCGGTCATCTACGTCAACAACGGCATGCGGAACTTCCAGTCGCTCATCTACCAGCGGGGTCTGCACATCCACGTCAACCACGGCGAGTCGGACAAGATCTCGATGGTCTCCAACCAGGCCAAGGCGTACGACCACGTCGTGGTGGCGGGTCAGGCGGCCGTGGAGCGGCACCAGCGAGCACTGATCGGCTTCGACCTCGAACGCCTCGAGGTGTGCGGCCGTCCGCAGCTCGACCTGCAGGTCGAGCCGGTGCTCGCCCCGGTCGCCGGCCGACGGACGGTGCTGTACGCACCGACCTGGTCGGGCGAGGACGACGCCAACAACTACACGTCGCTCGACCGCTACGGGGTGGCGATCGTCCGCACCCTGCTCGCCCGTGACGACGTGCGGGTGATCTACAAGCCCCACCCGCGCGTGCTGACGACCGACGACAAGGCGGTGGCGGCAGCCCACGCCACGATCAGGCGGCTGCTCGCCGACCAGGACCCTGCCGCCGGTCACGCCATGCCCTTCGAGGAGAACATCCTCGGGCTCTTCGACGGCGTGGACCTCCTGGTCACCGACATCTCCTCGGTAGGCCTCGACTTCCTGTACCTGCGCCCGGACGCACCGATCGTGCTCACCGACCGGCGCTCCGACCGCGAGCGCCTTCTTGCCGACGCCCCGATCGCCGGGGCCGTGGACGTCGTCGACGACGAGTCCGTCGCCGACCTCACGGCACTCCTCGCGGCGAACCTGGCGGACGACCCCCGTCACGAGGCCCGAGCCGGCATGCGCGACCACTACTTCGGCTTCGCGCGAGGCGAGAGCAGCCGTCGATTCCTGGACTTCGTCGTCGGCTGCGTGGACCGTCGGGACGCCCTGATCCTCAGCGACTGAGCTCGCGCTCGATGCGCGCGACCTCCCGGTCTCGGACGGCCATGAGGTCCTCGCACGCCGCCACGAACCGGCGCGTCGCCGCTCCCGGCGTCGTGTCGCCGAGGTAGTGCTCGCGCAACCGCAGCCGTTCGCTGCGGCTCGGGTCGTCGCGCACCTCCCGGTCGACGAGCTCGAGAAGCTGCTCAAGCCCTTCCACGGGCAGTGCCGGCGCCAGGTCGAGCAGCGGGCTCGTGGCGATCATCGCCGCACCCGCGGGCCGGGTGACGACGATCGGCGCCCCCGTCGCGAGCCAGTCCATCGCGACGCCCGAGACGTCGCACACGAGCAGGTCCGCGTCGGCGAAGGCCGGTCCCACGTCCCGGTGGGTGTCGGTGGCGTGCGGCTTCGCTCCCGCCGGTGCCGGCACCGAGCCCAGGTACTCCCGGATCGCCGCGTCGGCGTCACCGTACGCCGCGTCACGCACGCCGGTCAGGGGGTGCGGGCGGTACACCACCCGGTAGCGCCCTGACTCCACGAGGGTCCGGACCAGGCGCAGACCGTGGGTGGCCACCGAGCCGTACTCGGCGGACGGCTGGCCGCCCTCCCACGTCGGCGCGTAGAGGATCGTCGGCACCGGTCCCCGCTCCGTCTCCGAGCGGAGCCGCAGCTGACCGTCGAGCTGAGGGCGCCCGACCGGCACGCAGCGCGCGTGGGCGTCGTAGAGCGTGCTGAAGCGTGCCATCCGCTCGACGGCGGCCTGACCCGCGACGAAGGAAAAGTCGTAGGCCTTGGTCTGGTTCGACACCGTGACGACCTTGTCGCTGTCACCGTGCATGAGCGAGGCGTGGACGAGGCTCCCGAACCGGAGGCACGTGAAGTTCTCGGGATTGTGGTTCACGTACAGCGCCAGCCTGGTCGTCGAGCGACCCAGGACGTCGTCGAGCGTCGTGTAGTGCGCCACCGTGCGGACGGCCAGGCCGGAGTCGCGCCGCACCGCGGCAGCCGTGCGCGAGTCCCGCGTGACGACCACGACGGGGTGCTCGGCGTCGAGCGCCCGCAACGCCTCGTACCACTGCTCGAGCTGGTAGAGCGCTTCCGGGGTGTCCGCGAAGTACACCAGCACCTCGTAGGGCCAGGACGTGCCGAGCAGCGCCGCGTCCTCGCCGCGACCGTCGGGCGTCCCGGCCGGCAGCAGGCCGAACCGGCGGATGACCTGACCGCCGGCAGACCGGATCCGACGGCGGAACGTGGCACCACGAGGGGTGGCGGGCATGGGTCTCCTGAGGTCGGTTCAGCGGGGGGCGCGCCGCAGCATACCGGCCATGCGCCGCACCAGGTTGCGCTCGGCCGACGGTGCCGACACCGGTGCCGGCGACGTCGCCGGCCGCGGACGGCGACGCTCGATGTCCGCGAAGACGTCCGCCCATCGCGCCACGACGGCAGGTGCGGCGTACTTCTGCGCCGTCGTCATCGCGGCACGTCGCATGCTCTCCATCGCGGCATCGTCCAGCGTGACGAACCGTTCGATCGCCTCGGCCAGGGCGTCGATGTCGCCCTGCGGCACGAGGAACCCATCCACGCCGTCGGTGATGATGTCCGCCGGGCCGTAGCGGATGTCGTACGCGATGGGGACACAACCTCGTGCCATCGCCTCGGCGAAGACGAGCGGGAGCCCTTCGGCACGGCTCGTCAGCACCAGGAACGACGCGTCGGCGAGCCGTTCGGCGGCGCCCCGGACGAACCCGCGCATCGTCACTCCGGGGACCTTGGCGGCGATCCGCTCCAGCTTCTCGCGATCAGGTCCGTCGCCGTAGACGTCGAGGGTGATGTCGAGCCCCGTCCGGGCGGCCGCCCGCTGCACGCCTCGGATCGCGTGCGGGACGCGCTTGCGGCCGTTCAGGCTGGCGAGCATGGCGCCGGCCAGACGGTCGGCTCGCGTGGGGTCGCTGCCCGGCGGAAGCTCGGTGCTGTTGGGGATGACGAAGGTGTTGTCGCGCGACCCGACCCGGTCCAGCACGTCGCGCCGTTGCCCCTCGGTGAGGAACACGATCGCGTCGAAGTCGTCGACGTGCTCGATGAGCGGCGCCCGGGTCCGCGAGAGCGGTCCGTGCGGGTCCGTCGCACCGGCCGTCAGGTGCGCCCCGTGCACGAGCTGCGCCGTGTACACGCCCGGCCGCCGGAGGCTGGCGAAGAACTTCGTCAGCGACTTGCTGTCGACGACGACGTGGGCGGGCTCCTCGGGGAGCACGTGGTCGATCCACATCCGGTACACGGCCCAGACGGAGCCCCACGAGCGGCCCTCGCGCCCGTCCCGGGTGTACAACGTGACCTGCCGTCCGGTGTCGTGTCGCTCGTCGACCGCCGCGAGCGTGCCGTCCCTGCGGAAGTGCAGCTCCCGCAGCGAGTTGCCGTCCTCGTCCTCCTCGACGCGCACGCGCTCCCCGGGCTCTCCCTGCGGGCGGGCCGTCGGCACGGCGCCGGGCTTCGGCGCGACCCGGTCGTCGGGCAGTGCGCGGACGTCCTCCCAGACGTTGTGCAGGGTGACGCCCGGGATCAGCTCACCGCGCTCGATGAGCCTGGCCTGCATCGACTCGACGTCGAGCGTGGCGGAGAAGGTCAAGATCCGGACCGACACCCCCGCTTCCTCGACGAAGGTCCGTGACCGGCGCAGGAGCGCCGACGTCATACCGCCGTAGGCGGAGGGGATCGACCAGGTGGCGGCGGCGTAGCTTCCCTGCGGGAACGTGGCGTCCGTGCGGCGTCCGGAGGTTCTGGGCACCGCTCCATCGTAGTGGCGGACGACACCCGGCAGCACCGACCCGAGCGCCGTGTTCATCCCGGCTCAACCCGCTGGCCACCGCAGCGTCGCACCTCCGTGCTTCCCTGAGGGCGTGAGCGCACTGGTCGAGTCCCCGCTGCAGCTGCTGTGCGCCGTCGAGGCGCATGCCGCCGGGCACGTCACACCGTCCGCGACGCGCGGCCGGATCGTGGCGCGGTCCGACGTCCCCACGCTCGCGATCGCCGTCGGTGCCCTGCGCGACCTCGGGCTGCCCGACGGCCTCGACGTCACCGTGGGGCCGCCGGGCCGGGCGTTCGGCGACGGTCCCGTGCACCTGGTCGGCGACCCGTTCTCCGGGGTCTTCCAGACCGCGCTGGCACGCGCCGGCGCCCCGGGTCGCATCGTGGTGGTCGACGACGGCCTGGCGACGCTCGACATGGCCCGGCGGCTCGTCGACGGCGAGCCGATGGTGCGCCTGTCCACCCCGGCGGGTCCGCTGCGGTACACCCTCGGTGCGGTGACGACGCGGAGGCTGCGCCGCCTGGCGCGAGCCGGTCGGCTGACCGTGTGCACCATGCTGCCCCTGGACGACGACCTGGCCGACGCTCTGGGCGCCCTCGGCGTCGATGTCGTCGCGCACGCCTTCGAGTGGCTCGCCTCCCGGCCCGACGCCGCTGCACCGGCCACGATCGACGAGCCGACGGTCGTGGTCGGTTCCGGCCTGGTCGCCGACCGGCTCGTGCACGCCGACCAGTACGCCGCCTGGCTGGCGGGCCTCGCCGCCGACGGCCCGGTCCGCTACATCCCGCACCGTCGCCACGACCCCCTGGTCACGGCCCTGTTCGAACGGCTGCCCGGGGTCCAGGTCGACTCCCCCGGCGCGCCGGTCGAGATCCGCCTGCGCGGGCTCGGCGCCGACCAGCGGGTGGTCTCCCTGCCCTCCACGTCGGCCGTGACCCTCACGCGCCTGCTGGTGCCCCGCGGTGTCGGCGTGCTGCCGCAGGACGTGCCCGACTCGTGGTGGACGGAGCGCGCCACCCCAGCGCTGCGTGAGCACCTCGGCGTGGCCGCGGACCTCGCACGTGCCGCGGCCGAGCGGGGCGTCGGCGAGCCTGGGTCCCGTGCCGAGCACCGGTCGGGACCGCGCAGCCGCTCCGTCGCATGACGGGCCTGCGTGTCCTCGCGGTCGCCGACTCCGACTCCTACCTCAAGTGGGCGGCGTGGAGCCTCGCCCGGCTCCGGGACGACGGCGGCACCCCGGCGGTCGAGCCGGTCGCCGTCGTGGTCCGCTCACCCCTGGCCCCGACTCCCGAGCAGGCGCGCGCGGCGGTCGCCGGTACGGGACTGACCACTCCGGCGGTGCTGTCCCCCGGAGCGGTCGGCCGGCTCGCGGCCACCCACCGGCCCGACGTCGTGCTCATCGCGGCGACCGGGCCGGTCGCCGAGCTCGTGGCACGACGTGTGCTGCGGGCCACACGGTCCGGACGGCGCCCGGCGCTGGTGACCGGGCTGCCCGGGATGGCGCTGCCGGCCACGCCGCACGGCACCGGGTGGCGCCGTTGGGCCGACGCGTTCGTGGTGCACGGCCGCCACGAGGCCGATCCCTACCGTGCCGCGTTCGCCCGGCACGGCGCCGCCCCGCACGTCGTGCTGTCCCGGCTGCCGTTCCTCGACGCGGCGGCCGATCACGCCGCCCCTGCCGGTGCTCCGCCGTCGGGCACGCCGTCGCGCACGTCGCCACGACGCGTCCCGGGGACCCCGCACCGCGTGGTCGTGGCCGCGCAGGCCAAGGTGCCGGCCACCCGCGACCAGCGGGTCCGGCTGCTCGACGGGCTGGCGCGCCTCGCCGACGACGGCTACAAGATCACGGTCAAGCTGCGGGCACGCGCGGGCGAGCGCCAGACGCACAACGAGCCCCACCCGCTCGACGTGCTGTGGACGGCCGAGCACCGGCGGCTCGGCAGGTCCGCCGACGAGGTGGGCTTCGCCGTCGGCCCGATGTCCGACCACCTCACCCCCGGCACGGCTCTGCTGACCGTCAGCTCGACGGCCGGGCTGGAGTCGCTCGCGCGCGGCTTGCCGACGGTCTTCCTCGCCGACTTCGGGGTGGGCCGCGAACAGCTCAACGAGGCGTACCTCGGGTCCGGGTGCCTGTACCGGCTGGACGAGGTCGCCGCCGTCCTGCGCGCCGGCGGACCGACCCCCGACCCCGCGTGGTGCGAGGACGGGTACCTGCACCGCGGCGACGACCTGGGACCGGCCGTGCGCGCGCTCGCCGAGCAGGCCCGGACCGGGACCCTCGAGGCGCGGGACGCCGTCGTGCCCTGGTCGTGGCCGCGGTACCTGTGGTCGACCACGCGCTCGGCGCTCCCCGTGGCGCTCTCCGCCCGCCTCACCCGCTGAGACCGGGCGTCAGGCTCGGTGGTCCGCGGCGGCCCGCGCCGTCAGGCCGCGCACGAACCCGGCCCCCCAGCACACGTGCATCACCACGAGCACGACCGGCAGCGTCAGCGCCACCTTTCCGCGCAGGGCCGGTCGGCGTGACGCCGCGTGGCCCGCCGCGACCAGCACGCCCAGCAGGTAGGTCACGGGCACCGCGAGGCCCGCACCCAGCACGAGGGCCGACCCGACGGCGGCGCCGCAGGCGACCAGCAGCAGCGACAGGCCGAGGAACATCACCAGCACCGGCGGCGCGAGGTAGCGCAGGCCCGCCGTGGAAGGATCGCGCCGCACGACCTCGCGGCGCCACATGCCCGTGCGCCAGAACTGCTTCGCCACGGCCCTCAGCGTGCGGCGCGGGCGGTACTCCACGACCAGCGACGGGTCGAACCAGAGCAGGCCGCCCGCCCGGCGCAGCCGCAGGCACAGGTCCCAGTCCTCGGCCCGGAACAGCGTCGGGTCGTAGCCGCCCACGGCCTGCACCGCGCTGCGGCGGAACGCTCCGAGGTAGACCGTCTCCGCCGGGCCGGCGCGGCCACCCGTGTGGAACGACGCAGGCCCGATGCCGGCCGGGTGGCTCATCGCGCGAGCCGCCGCCGCCTGGACCGTACCGACGCCCACGGGCGTCATCACGCCGCCCACGCCCACGGCGCCGGTCGCCCGGAGCAGCCCGACGCACCGCCGCACGTAGTCCGGCGGCAGCTCGGTGTGCCCGTCCACCCGGACGACGACGGCGTGGTCGGCCGACACCTCGGCGCCCGCGCCGTGCTCGATCGCCAGGTTCAGACCGATCGAGCGTGACCCCGTCGGGTTGTCCACCACCGTGACGCGGTCGTCCTGGCCGGCGAGGGCGGCGGCGATCGTTGCCGTCGCGTCGTCCGACGGACCCACCGCGAGCACGAGGCGGAGGTCGCCCTCGTGGTCCTGCGCCAGCACCGACCCGACCGCCGCCGCGAGATAGGCCTCCTCGTCCCGCACGCACGCGACGACGGTCACCCCGCACGTCGGTGCCGGCTCGCCGGCCTGCTGCAGGGTGACCGTCTCGTCGGGCTCAGCCATCCATCTCGCCCTTCACCGAACCGACGGCTGCCCGCAGGTCGTCGCCTGCCCCGGCGTACCGGCGTCGCACGAGCCGCCGCAGGCGCCCGCCCAGGAGCCGCCGGTCCGCGGCGTCCACCACGGCGACGACCCGCGGCGAGCGCCAGCGCGGCACGGGCAACCCGCCCGGGAGGCCCAGCGCGGTGAGCCGCTTGCGACGGAACCACAGCCGCAGGCTCGCGTCGTCGAGCTCGCGCAGCAGGTCGGCGGTCTCGTCGCGGAAGCGCGCCAGGAGCTGTGGCTGCTGGCAGTAGGAGACCGCGCGGACCAGCCGCTGCATCGCGGCGGCGTCCTCCCACCGGCCTCCGGACCGGCCGAGCGCGTCGATCGCCACGGCCGGCACCCGGTTGGAGTTGGGGTACGGCTCGAGACGTTCGAGCAGCATGCGGGTACCGACGTTCTGCGTGGGCACGCCGTACAGGGCGCGGGCCGTCGCGAGCGCCGTCGAGAAGCACGACACGACCAGCCCGGGCGCCGACTCGCCGTACAGGGACTCGGCCAGCACCGCGGCCGGGGCCACCTCCAGCTCGACCCCCAGGGTGCGCGCGTGCTCGACCAGTTCCGCGGTGCCCTGCCGAGGGGCCGACGGGTGCGGCTTGAGCAGCACCCGGGTGAACCCGCGATCGGCGGCCGTCTGGACCATCCGGCGGTGCAGCGCGGCCTCCTCGGCGTCGCTGACCAGCCCGATCGCCGCCATGTACTGGCCCAGCAGCAGGGCGTACGACCCGGCCTCGGGCAGCCGCTCGGCGAGCGCTCGGGGCACGACGGCGGAGTGCCCGTTCGTCGGTCCCTCTCGCTCCGCGCGAGCGACGTCGGCCGCGACGGCCTGCTCGGTGAGCGCACCGACGATCTTGCGGAACGACTCGGCGGGCACGACGACCCCGGGGACGTCCCACTCGGCGAGCAGCGTCGGGCGCACGCCCGGCAGCAGGTCGAGGTGCAGCAGCCGCTCGACACGACCGCCGACGTCGTGCCGCAGGTCGAAGCGTGTCGGGCCGTAGACCATGAGGCCGTCGGCGTACACGCTGACGGCGGCCGAGGAGAAGATCGCGACCAGCGCGCCGGTCGGCGGGGTGGCCACGGACTCCCCGACGATCTCCAGGGGACCGTCGCCGAGGCCCCACCGCTCGCGCAGCAGCCGCTCCCACAGCGGCACGTCCGCCGGCCGCGGCTTCCACTCCTTGGGGTGGTACGGCGTCACCACGTCGTTCCAGGCGACGACGGCGTCGAACCGGTCGGCGAGCGCCGCGAAGGCGGGACCGGTGGTGAAGTCGTCGGTGGTCTCGGGCGCCGGGACGTTGTGCTGCACGACCAGGACGGTCCGCTCGCGCCGGGGCAGCACGCCCGCGTCCCACGCCGCGGCGACCGTGGCCGCACCGAACAGCGTGGAGGCGGTCACGACCTGCGTGGTCACGTCGCTCACAGCGGCACCCCCTGCTTGCGGACGGCTCGCACGCGCTCCGGGCCGAGCGCCGCGACCTGCTGGGTGACGACCTGCTTGTCGAACCGCCCCACGAGCTGCCGGGCACGGGCGGTCATCGCGTGCCACACGTCGTCCGCGTAGGCCCTGCGGCGAGCCACATGGTGGTGCAGCACGGCGAGGACGTCGCGCAGCACCTTGGGCTCGTAGGCGTCCAGGCCGTCCCGCCGGAGGCGCTCCAGCACCGTGTCGTAGGCCTCGAGGAACCCGAGCTGACGGGCGTCCCCCACGTCGGTGAGCGAGCCCGTGACGGCCCGCCGGTAGACGTAGCCCGGCGCGTCCACCACGGCGTACCGGTGGGTGCCGAGGAGCAGGCGCCACGCCCACTCCCGGTCCTCCGCCGTCGGGAGCTGCTCGTCGAAGACGGCCAGGCCGTCGTCGACCACCCGGCGGGAGAGGAACCGGGAGGAGACCTGGACGTAGTTGACCATCGTCGACCGCGAGGTGGGCATGATCCCGGTGCGCGGGTCGAGCGGTACGTGCCGCCGGGGCTCGGGCGCCCGCACCCGGCGGCGCTCGTTGCCGTACGCCTGCACCTGGTCGCACACGAGGAAGTCGACGTCGTGCCGCTCGGCGGCGTCGAGCATCGCGGCGAGGTGCCCGGGGAAGTACCAGTCGTCAGGGTCCAGGAACGTCACCCAGCGACCGCGCGACTCCCGGATGCCCCGGTTGCGCGCCGCCGACACGCCCTGCGGCGCGCCGTGGTGCACCCAGCGCAGGAGCGGGAGCCGGGCGGAGGCCTCCTCCAGGACCGCGAGCGTGTCGTCGGTGGAGCCGTCGTCCACGACCACGACCTCCAGGTCGCGCAGGTCGAGGTCCTGGCGCTGCAGGCTCCCCAGGGCATCGGGCAGGTGCCCGCCGGCGTCCCGTGCGGGGACGACGACGGACACCTGCGGTCGTGAGACGGTCATGCGTGCGGCGTCCTCCGTGCTTCGAGCGGTCGGTCTCCGGGCGTGCTCAGGCGTCGATGCGGCGCAGGCGCGACATCGGGGCCAGCTCGCCCGGCATGACCTTCTTCTCGCCGTCGCCCAGCGCGTCCTGGAGGATGCGGATGTCGCGCACGAGGTTGGTGAGGCCCTTCGGCTCGAGCGACGCGGCGTGGTCCGAGCCCCACATCGCGCGGTCCAGCGTGATGTGCCGCTCGACGGCGACGGCCCCGAGCGCGACGGCCGCCAGGGAGATCTGCAGGCCGGTCTCGTGGCCGGAGTAGCCGACGGGCACGCCGTACCGCTCCTGCAGCGTGCCGATGGTGCGCAGGTTGGCCTCCTCGGGCGGCAGCGGGTAGGTCGAGGTGGAGTGCAGGATGACCAGACCGTCGGTGCCGAGGATCTCCACGGCCGCGTCGATCTGCTCCAGCGTCGACATGCCGGTCGACAGGATGAGCGGCTTGCCGGTGTCCGCGAGCGCCCGCAGGAGCTCGTGGTCGGTCACGGACGCCGAGGCGATCTTGTGCGTCGGCACCCCGAACTCCTCGAGGAAGCCGACCGAGGGCACGTCCCACGGGGAGGCGAACCACTGCACGCCCTGCGCCTTGGCGTACTGGTCGATCTCGGAGTACTGCTCGTGCTCGAACTCGACCTTGTACTTGTACTCCAGGTACGTCATCTCGCCCCACGGCGTCTGGCGGATCTTGTCCCGCTGGTCCTTCGGGGTGGAGATCTCCGGGGTGCGCTTCTGGAACTTCACTGCCTGGCAGCCGGCGGCCACCGCGACGTCGATGAGCTGCTTGGCGATCTCGACGTCACCGTTGTGGTTGATGCCGATCTCCCCGATCACGTACACGGGCTCGCCGGTGCCCACGGCGTGCTCGCCGATGTGGACGGGCTGGGCCGGGGCGGTGGAGGTGGCGGTCATGACGGGGTCCTTCCGGTGGGTGGTGATGCGGTCGCAGATCTCGCGGACGGCCCCGTGGCCGCCGCGCGCTTCGGTGACGACCCGCGCGGCGGCGAGCACGTCGGGGTGGGCGTCGGCGACGGCCACAGGCCAGCCGACGACGCGCAGGGCAGGGAGGTCGTTGACGTCGTTGCCGACGTAGGCGACCCGGTCGGGGTCGAGCCGGTTGGCGGCGCACCAGTCGCGCAGTGCCGTGGCCTTGTCGTCGACGCCCTGCAGGACGTCGACGGCGAGCTTGCGCGCCCGGGCGGTCACGACCGGGTTGGTCTCCTTGGACAGGATGAGCAGCGGGATGCCGGCGGCGCGCAGGTGGCCGACGCCGAGGCCGTCGCCGCGGTGCACCCGCACCTGCTCGACGCCGTCCTGGGAGACGTAGACGCCGTCGTCGGTGTGCACGCCGTCGAAGTCGGTGACGAGCGCATCCACGTCCATCCCCTCCGGTGCCGAGTGTCGAGGTCGGGACCGTTCTGCGGGCGCAGTACGGTCCGAACCTCGACGCTCGGCGCCGGTGGGTTGGTCGAGGAGCACGCGGGAGAGCCAGAGGTCGCGGGGCTCGTCGATCTCGACCGCCCACTCGGCGGCCACCGGCTGCAGGCCGACCGACCCGAAGAACCGCGTGCCGTGCTCCCGCAGCCCCGCCGTGCGCATCACGTAGAACGCGCCGGTCTCGCGGTAGTGCGGCGCCCGGTCCTGCCGGCGGGGCCGGTGGTCGGTCGTGTGACCGACCGGGACCGGCCCGTCCGGGCCCGTCCGCCACTGGAAGTCGTGGGTAGGTGCCACCGCGACGACGACGTCGTGGGCACCGTCGAGCACCTGGCGCACCGCACCGTCGAGGTCGGCCGGGTCGACGAACGGGCTGGTCGCCTGCAGCAGCACGGTGACGGCGGGCTCGGGGACGCCGTCGGCCGCGAGCGCGTCGAGGACGTGCAGCACCGCCGACTCCGAGCTGGCGGTGGCTCCCGACAGGTCAGCGGGACGTTCGACCACCCGGGCACCGTGCCGGCCGGCCTCGCGGGCGATCTCGGCATGGTCGGTGGAGACGACGACGTCGGTCACCACCGGTGCGGTGGCCGCCGAGCGCACCGCGCGGGCCACCAGGGAGCTGCCCCCGACCCGCTGCAGGTTCTTCAGCGGCACGCCGGCCGAACCGCCACGGGCGGGGACGACGACGAGCACGGATTCGTTCATGGCGGCGACACTATGAGCCGAAAGCAGCGCACCCGGCCATATCCCGGAAACTGTCGAAGAACTCTCCGTGACCCGTTGGTGAACACTTTCCACTATCTGTCGCACAATGCGTTCCCACGCCATGAAGATGTCACTTCAGGCGTATCGAAGGGCTAGCCTTCCAGCGTCCACGACCCGGCACGAAGGAGCCCGAACAATGCCCGAGGCGCCCCCCGCGGTGGCCGTCCATCTCGGCACGCACCGCCCGACGGTGCGCGCCGTGCGCGAGTGGTGCGGTACGCACCGTGGAGCGCTCGCCGCGCACCACGTGTCCGCCCGGACGTCCTGGTCCGCGCTGCGCGATGCCGTCCCCGGTCTCGACTGGCGATCCGACAAGGGCCGCGACCGGCTGCGCGAGCACCTCACCGCCGACGGACCCGTGCTGTTCTCCTCCACGGCCCCGCTCGGGCCGGCCTACCTGCCCCGCGGCGGGACCCTGTACCCGTACGCTGCGGCCGGCGTCGACGGGCTGGCCGCAGCACTCACCGGCGTGCCGTGGGGCGTCCAGCTGACCGTCGCCGCCCACGCCGACGTCGTCACGGCGGCATGGGTCGCCGCCGTGCGGCACGGCCACGTCGTCGACCTCGACACCTACCGGTCCACGCTCGAGGGGCAGAGCTGGGTCCCGCTCGTCGAATGCCTCGTGGACGCCGTCGGCGCCGACCGGGTGAGCGTGCACGACGCGACCACCGTGCGCACCGCAGGCGACCCCCCGAAGGCGACCGCCGCCGTCGGACGCTCCGTGCTGACCGCCGCGCTCGACCACCTGACCGGCCGGGCCGACGACCTGCCGCTCGCGGACGTCGCGGGCGAGCCCGAGGCGCACTGGAGCGCACGCCAGATCGAGGTCGCGCTCGCCGCACTGCCGCACCTGCGCTCCCACGACGAACGCAGCGCCCTCACCCGGTTCGTGGACCGGCAGGTGGACGACGGCGGCACGCCGGCCCATCCCCTGACGCCCGCCCAGGAGGCCGAGCTGGCCGCCCGCGACGAGGCCGACCTGGCCCGGCTGCGCGACATCGTGGAGGTCCGATGACCATCGTCCAGCGGCTCCGCGGCGCCGTCACCGCGCGGCGCCCCCTGCCGCCCGGCCGGCAGGTCGTGCTGCACCTCGGGTCCCAGAAGACCGGCACCACCGCCGTGCAGTCCTGGTGCCGTGAGCACACGGCCGAGCTCGCGGCCGCCGGCGTCGTCACCCGCACCACGCAGCCCGAGATCCGAGCCGCGCTGGGCGGCTGGTACGACGTCACCCGCCCCGGCGCCGACGACAACCTGCGCGACTTCCTGACGTCCGCCTGGCGCACCACCCGGGCGCCGAGGCTGTTCTACTCCTGCGAGTCCAACACCGGCCCGGCGTTCGCCCCCGGCATGCCCGGCCTGTACCCGCGGATCACCGAGAACCTCGAGGGCGTCGCCCGCGCCACCGAGGGCGTCCCCCGGCACGTGCAGTTCACCGTGCGCGGCTACGGCGACTTCCTCGAGTCCGCCTACCAGCAGCAGCTCAAGCACGGCAAGATCGTGCGCTTCGACGAGCTGGCCGACCGCGTCGTCGCGACCATGTCCTGGCGTGGCGTCGTCGAGGAGCTCGTGCGCGTCTTCGGGGCGGAGCACGTCACCGTCTACGACTACGACCGCGACCGCACCGGCCACCGACCGCTCGTCGGGCAGATCGTCACCGACGCGCTCGACCGGCTCGGCGCGACCGGCGTCGAGATCGGTGACGAGGCCTCCCGACGCACCAACACCCGCTACACGCAGCGCATGGCCGACCTCTCCCTCGAGGTGCTGCCGCTGCTGCACGGTGCGGACGAGCGGGCGGCGTTCCACCGGTTCGTCACGGACGCGCTCGGCCGGCACCCGGCGCCCGGCGACGTCCCGGCATCGTTCCTGGACGCCGGGACCGCCGCCGAGCTGGCCGAGCGCTACACCGACGACCTCGCCGCGGTCGGCTCGCTGGTGGAGCTGAGATGACCGCCGTCGTACCCGAAGACCTCCGTGAGCAGCCGCTCCCGGGCGACGACGCGCGACCGGGCGTCCGCGGGGACCTCGAAGGCACCGTCGTCGTCGAGGCGTCGGCTCGTGTTCAGGCGACGCTGGGCCCGCAGCGCCTCCAGCGCCGCCTCGCGCGACGGGCGCCACGCCAGGTCCTCGCGCAGGACGAGCGCCTCGAGGTCCTCGGTGAGCGACTCGTTGCGCAGCACCACGTCGACCACGGTGTGGCGGCGGTACCGCGCGACGAAGTCCTCCGCGGAGGCGGCCCGGCGGATCCAGCGCATCGCGCGCGGGCTCGACAGCCGCGCCACCCGGAACGACAGCAGCCCCGTGTGCGGCGCGACGCCCGAGCGGTGGTACGTGCGCGGGTTGAGCGCCGGGGCGTACGCCGGGTCGAGGACGACGTCGAGCCAGCGGTCGAAACCGTCGGCGGTCCCGTCGTAGAGGTGACCCAGACCGGCCTCCCGGACGGTCCCCGCGAGCCCGCCCCGGCCCTGGCAGCCGTACGAGTACAGCGAGAGGTAGGTGTCCAGCGGGTCGCGCACGGAGATCACGTGGACGCGGCCCGACGGCGGACGGTCCTCCAGCTCGACGTGCTTGCGGAACGCCACCTCGTCGTCGTCCAGGAAATCGCGCAAGAAGTGCGAGACGTAGGTGGAACCAGACTTCTCCACGTCGAGATAGGCCAAGGAATGGAAGGCGTGCACGAATTCTCCGGTCGGTCGGCGCGAGGATCGAGCGCCGAGTGAATCACATCTCCGCGCGGAAAGTCGATGAATCACCGATGAACACCTCACCAACAACAATTGTCGATCTCGCCGCCACCCACCGGCTCGACAACACGGTCCAACCGTACGACTGGGGTTCCCACGACCACATCCAAGGCCTGCTGGGCCTCCCCCGCGACGGCCGGCCCGCGGCCGAGCTGTGGCTGGGGGCGCACCCGTCCGCCCCGTCACGGCTCGGCACCGGCGCGTCCGTGGCGGAGCTGGTCGCCGACGCGCCCACCGCGGTGCTCGGCCGGCGCGTCGCGGACCGCTTCGGTCCCCGCCTGCCGTACCTGCTGAAGGTTCTCGCCGCGCGTCGCGCGCTGTCGTTGCAGGTGCACCCCCGGCCGCACGCGGCGCGGGCCGGCTACCACCGCGAGACGCGTGCCGGGCTGCCCGCCGGGGCGCCGCACCGCTCGTTCCACGACACCGAGCACAAGCCAGAGATGCTCGTCGCCCTCACCGCGTTCGAAGGGCTGGCCGGCTTCCGCAGCCCGCGCGCCGTCCTCGAGCTGCTCGACGGCCTGGACGGCCAGCTCGTCTCCCGGGTCCGCGGTGCGCTGGAGGGCACCCGGTCCGCCGCCGGGCTGCGGGCTGCCATGGAGCTGGTCGTCGCGGCACGGTCGGCGCCCGGCTGCGCGGCCGACGTCGCGGCCACCGTCGCGTCCGTGCGGGACCGCGCCGCGCACGCCTCGCCGTCGGCCCGCGCGGACGCGACCGTGCTGCAGCTCGACGCCGAGCACCCCGGTGACCCCGGTGCCGTCGCCTCGCTGCTCCTCAACCGGGTGTCGCTCGAGCCGGGCGAGGCGATGTTCGTCCCGGCCGGCGAGGTGCACGCGTACCTCTCCGGGCTCGGCATGGAGATCATGGCGGCCTCGGACAACGTGCTGCGCGCCGGTCTGACGACGAAGCACGTCGACGCGGACGCGCTCGTCGAGTGCGCGGCGTTCGCCCCGCGACCGCCGGTGCGGCCGGACACCGTCGTCGCCGGGAACGAGAGCCTCGTGACGAGCTATCGGGCGCCGGTCTCCGAGTTCGCCCTCATGACCGCCGACGTCCACCCGGCCGAACCGGTGGCCCTCGCCCCCGACGGTCCGCGGATCGTGCTCGTGCTGGACGGCGTGGTGCGGCTGCTGACGGACGCGGGCGAGGTGGAGCTGCGCCGCGGCGAGTCCTGCCTGGTGCCCGACGCCGCCGGGCCCGTCACGGCCGACGGCGCCGCGCACCTCGTCTGCGCCTGGGTCCCCTGACCCCCGCCCCACCCTGCGGCGTGATCCTCCCCGGCGGCCGAACGGCAACAGGAGTGGGAGGGGTCAGGTGAGGTGGTTGTCCACCAGCGACAGGGCCGCGCCGATCGCCATGTGCATGTCGAGGTACTGGTACGTGCCCAGCCGGCCCCCGAAGTGCACGTCCGCCTCACCGCGCATCAGCTCGCGGTAGCGCAGCAGCCGCGCCCTGTCCTCCGGGGTGTTCACCGGGTAGTACGGCTCGTCCTCGCGGGCGGCGAACCGCGAGAACTCCCGCATGATGACGGTCTTGTCGCGCGGGTAGTCGCGCTCGGGGTGGAAGTGCCGGAACTCGTGGATCCGGGTGTACGGCACCTCGGCGTCGGCATAGTTCATCACCGTGGTGCCCTGGAAGTCGCCGACGTCGAGCACCTCCGTCTCGAAGTCCAGCGTCCGCCAGGACAGCTCGCCCTCCGCGTAGTCGAAGTACCGGTCGACCGGCCCGGTGTAGACCACCGGCACCTGGCCCACCACGGCACCGGCGTGGACCGGCTGCGAGGTGTCGAAGAAGTCCGTGGACAGCCGCACCTCGATGTTCGGGTGGTCCGCCATCCGCTCGAGCCACGCCGTGTACCCGTCGACGGGCAGGCCCTCGTGGCGGTCCGAGAAGTAACGGTTGTCGTAGGTGTACCGCACCGGCAGCCGCGAGATCACCGACGCCGGGAGCTCCCGCGGGTCGGTCTGCCACTGCTTGGCGGTGTAGTCGCGGATGAACGCCTCGTAGAGCGGGCGGCCGATGAGGCGCACCCCCTGCTCGTCGAGGTTCTCCGGCTCCTTGTCGCCCAGCTCGGCCGCCTGCTCGCGCACCAGCTCGCGCGCCGCCTCCGGCCCGTACGCCGACCGGAAGAACTGATTGATGGTCCCCAGGTTGATCGGCATGGGGAACACCTCGCCCCGGTGCGTGGTGTACACCCGGTGCTGGTACCCCGTGAAGTCGGTGAACCGGTTGGCGTACTCCCACACCCGCTCGTTCGAGGTGTGGAACAGGTGCGCCCCGTAGCGGTGCACCTCGATGCCGGTGGTCGGGTCGTCCTCCGAGTACGCGTTGCCCCCGAGGTGGTCCCGGCGGTCGATCATCAGCACGCGGCGGCCGGCGGCAGCCATCCGCTCGGCCACGGTGAGACCGTAGAACCCGGTCCCGACGACGACGAGGTCGGCGTTCATGGTCAATCTCCTGAAGGTTTCTAGAGGTCGTCGGGGACGTAGCCGCCGCGCTTGCGCGTGTAGCGGCGGTAGCCGGCCTGGCGCACGCGCTGCGGGACGAGCCGGTAGCCCGCCCGCACGACGACGTTGCGCACCATCTGCGGCGTGGACACGAAGCCCTCGTCGTGCAGGGTCCGCTGCAGCGCCAGCTCGGAGGCGAGCAGCCGCCGTCCGCCCCGACGGGCGTAGGCGCCCGCCCCGACCCGGTAGAGCACCAGCGGATCGGCGACGTTCTGGGCGTGCGCACCGGCGGCGAGCATCCGCGCGAACAGCAGGTAGTCCTCCATGAGGTCCAGGTGCTGGTACCCCCCGACGGCGGCGACGGCGGACCTGCGGTAGACCACGGAGGGGTGGTTGAACGGGTCGCGGAACCGGGCGGCCTGGGCGATGCCCTCGCCGGAAGGCGGGACCCGGACCATGCCGCGCTCGTCCTCGTCCTCCTCGAACTCCCAGATGGCCGAGCCGACGATGTCGTAGCCCTTCGCCACGAGCGGCACCTGCACCGCGAACCGTTCGGGCAGCGAGATGTCGTCGGCGTCCGCGCGTGCCACGATCTCGTGGCGGCAGACGGCGAGACCTTCCTCCAGCGCCCGCGCCAGGCCCAGGTTGTGGGGCAGCGGGACGACGGTGACCGGGACGTCGGTCAGCTCCGGCAACCGCTCGAGCACCGCCGCGATCTCCTCGCCCACGGGTCCGTCGCGCACGACGACGATCTCGTCGGGACGCAGCGTCTGGTCGACGGTCGCGCTGCGGAACCCGCGCTCGAGGTGCGCGGCGTCGTCGCCGCGGTACACCGGCAGCAGCACGGAGAAGCGCTGGTCGTCGAGCGGCTCGCCGGTACCGAAGCTGCCGGTGGACGCCGCGGTGCGACGCACGGGCACGGGTGCCGGGAGCGACGCGCCCGCCTGGAGCCGGGCGACGGTGAGCGCCGCAGGGCCGACGCCGGAGAGCACCTCCGTGTCCGGGCGCGGCGCCCGGGTGATCCCGTGCCAGAACCCTCGCCAGCCGGCCCCGGCGAGGGTGCGCCGGTCGCTGGAGCGCAGGAACGTCCGCAGCCACCGCCGCACCGTCGAGCCGCCGTACAGCACGCGCTCGCGGACGGACAGCGCCTCGGAGCGCGAGAACATCCAGATCTTGTTGCGCACCTCGTAGTAGAAGCGCGGCCCCGGGTCCGCATCCGTCGCCCCGAGCTTCTTGGTGCGGTGCTCGACCACGCTGCCGGGCACGGAGAGCCCGACGCGGTGCCGCAGCAGACGCGTCGCGTACTCGAAGTCGTCGTTCCAGATGAAGTAGTCGGTCACGGGCAGCCCGGAGCGCTGCACGGCCGCGGTGTCGATCATCATCGACACGAAGGACATCGAGCGGACCGGGATCGCGCCGGCCGCCTGCGCCCGCTCGACCTCGGCGGTGCTCGCGCCCGGGCGACGGCGCGGCGTGTTCATGGGGTGGTCGGAGCCGTCGGTCCACACGACCCGGCTGCAGAGCGCCGCGACCTCGCCGTCGTAGGCGTCACGCGCGGCGAGCAGGGCGGACAGCGCGGTGGGCGTCGGGATCGTGTCGTCGTCCATGACCCACACCAGGTCGGCGCCCAGCTCGGCCACGGCCGTCGCGATGCCGACACCGAACCCCCCTGCTCCCCCGGTGTTCCGGGCCAGCGCGACGACGTGCGGGGCCGTGGCGTGCTGCCGTGCGACGGCGAGCGCATCGTCGGTCGAGGCGTTGTCCACGACGACGATGCGATCCACGGGGCGGTTCTGGTCGCCCAGGGCGTCGAGCGCTGCACCGAGCAGCTCAGCTCGGTTGTACGACACGACGACGGCGACGACTACGGGGGCGGACATCCGGAACATCCTAGTCGTCGTGACCAGGTGCGAAGTCCGCCCGCCAGGTCTGCGGGGAGACCAGGTGGGGGGCTGCCGCACGCCACGTGCGGGCGAGCGAACGCCAGCGCGTCGCCAGGCGGACGTGAGCGACGACGGCGGCCCCCGCCAGGCGCCAGAACCTGCGGCGGTCGCGGCGCAACCACACGCCGCTGGTGCCGTCGGCGTCGAGCACCAGCACCGAGTCGTGGGAGGGCACCTGCCACCAGCCGGCGTCCGTGCGCCGGAGGGCCGCGGTGGGTGCCTCGCGCCCCGCTGCGGTCACGGGCCGCAGGGTCCGCAGCACGCCGCGCACCACGAACGCGGCGAGCGCCGGCGCGCCGGAGGGCCGCGCACCCGTGCGGGGTGCCGCCGTCGTCCCCGCGACCGTGTCGAAGGCCGGGTCGCCTGCGCCGTGCCGGGCCGTCTCCGGGTGCTCGGCACCGACGGCACGCACCTGCGCGACGACGGAGCCGAGCTCCGGGTGCAGGCGGCCAGGGCCGGAGAAGACCTCGCGCAGGGCGCGGACGTGCAGGTCGACCGGGTAGTAGCGCATCGCCAGCAGCAGCTTGAGGTCGGTCGCGAGGAGGGCCGCCGGCAGCAGCCCGGCCCTTCGGGCGTGCAGCAGCGCGGTGATCACCCGGTTGCGCACGTGCAGGTACGCCTGCCACTCGACGGAGTCGTCCTTCTCGGTCCAGGCCATGTGCCACAGGCAGGCGCCCGGCAGGGAGACCGTGGGGAAGCCCGCCTCCCCGGCGCGCAGCGAGAACTCGGCGTCGTCCCACTTGAGGAACAGCGGCATGCTGAGCCCGACCTCGCGCAGCGCGGCCGCCGGGATGAGGCACATCCACCAACCGTTGAAGTCCGACTCGGCGCGCGCGTGCAACCACGGCGTCGCACGCAGGCCACCGGCGAGATCGTGCCACTGGTGCTCCATGACCGGCGGGCCCCAGTTGAAGATACGGCGGTGGATCACCTCGCTGAAGGAGTTCAGCACCGTGGGCCGGGCGAGGTCGAGCATGTGCCCGCCCACCACCACCGGCGTGGTTGCGGACCGGTGGAACCGGACGGCCCGGAGCAACGCCTCCGGCTCCACCTCGACGTCGTCGTCGCAGATCAGCACGGCGTCGGCGCCGGCGTCGAGCGTCTCCAGCATCCCGCGCGAGAAGCCGCCCGAACCCCCGAGGTTCGGCTGGTCGACGATCCGCAGCCGGTCCCCGAGCGCTGCCGCGACGTCCCCGAAGCCCGGATGGTCCGCGACCTTGCGGGTGCCCTGGTCCACGACCTGCACCCGGACGTCGGCCGCGGTCAGCTCGGCCGACCCGGCAAGCGTCGCCAGCGTCGCCACGCAGTAGTCGGGCTTGTCCATCGTGGTGATCGACAGGAGCACCTCGCCGTCGCGCCGGGGCGGCACGTCGACGGACCACCCACCCCCGCCGACGACGACGCCACCTGCGGTCGCGCCGTCGTCGGCCGCGGCGCTCACCTCGCACCACACCCAGCCGCCGTCCGGCGAGAGGTCCGCCTCGAGCGGCTCGTCGACCGGGCCGGAGGCGACCTCGCTGACCCGCCCCTCGGCGTCCGACCGCAGCAGCCGCAAGGTGCCCTCGCCGGAGACCTCGAGGCGGATCCGTGCCCGCGTCGCACCGGTCCACCGGGCCCAGTAGGAACCCGGGAAGCCGTTCAGGTAGGTGCCCAGACCCTGCGTGGCGCCGGGCGGCACGTGCAGCGCGCCCCCGTCGAGCACACCGGGACCGTCCTCGACGGTCAGCGGTCGCCGCGCGGGCAGGTCGGAGAGGATCAGACGGTGGGCGAGATGCACGACGGCGAGCCTACTGGCTCTCCCTCCACGCACCGGTGCGCGGTGATCTCGAGATGCTGTGCATAGACCCCTGAGGCACAGTAAACACAGGGGGTTCACACCATGCAACGACGTCGTTGGTACCACCGCACGGTCTCCGTGCTGACCGCACTGCTCGTCGCAGCCGCCGGAGGGGTCGCCGCGAGCGCGCCGGCATCGGCCGCGGACGCGCCCGACAAGTTCACCGTGTCCGGTTCCGGATACGGTCACGGCGTCGGGATGAGCCAGTACGGGGCCTACGAGCTGTCCCGGCAGGGATACGGCGGCATCAAGATCCTGAAGCACTACTACAAGGGGGCGAAGGCGCCGTACACCAAGACGCCGAAGCGCATCCGGGTGCAGGTCCACGGTCCCGACCCGTACAACTTCTCCGGCTACGGCGACTCCGGGCGCACCACCTGGGTCAGAGTCTCGGGCGGCGACTGGCGCGTCAAGAAGCCGGGCAAGGGCACCGTCGCCCAGGGCAGCGGCAAGGTCACCATGAAGGTCCGTATCGGCAACCGTGGCGCCGTGCGCGTCAAGGTCGGCGGCAAGGTCTACAAGGGCGACATGATGCGCGTCCAGTGGTCAGGCACCAACTACTGGCGCTCGCACGGCAAGAAGGCCGTCGCGACGATCGACGGCGCGCACGGCTCCTACCGGCACGGGCGGCTCACGATCGTCAACCGGAAGATGACGCCGAACATCACCAACGACGTGCTGCTCAACACCGAGTACCTGTACGGCATCGCCGAGATGCCGTCGTCCTGGGGACTCAACGGCGGCGGCACCGCGCTCCGCGCGCAGGCCATGACCGCCCGGTCGTACGCGATCTCCAAGCACGACGGCAAGTCCACGTGCCGCTGCCACATCGTCGACGACGTCCGCGACCAGCACTACACGGGTTGGAACAAGGAGAACGAGGGGTCCGGCGGCCGCTACGGCGCGGTCTGGACCAAGGCGGTCGACAAGACGACGAAGGGCAAGACTCGAGCACGGGTGCTGCAGGTGGGAGGTCGGCCCGTCGCGGCCCACTACTTCTCCTCGAGCGGCGGCCGTACCGGCAACTCCGAGGACGTGTGGTCCTCCAGGCTGTCCTACGAGCGCAGCGTCAACGACCCGTACAGCCTGCGCGCGCCCGGGAACTCCTACGCCTCGTGGACGCGGACCATCACCCAGAAGCAGGCCCGCAGCCTCTTCGGGCTCAACAAGGTCGCCTCGATCAAGGTCACCCGCAAGTGGTCCAGCGGTCAGGTGCGCACCCTCACGGCGACCCAGCCCAACGGGCGCACGGCGACGCTGTCCGGCAAGGCGGACCAGATGCGCTCGTGGGTGGGCCGCGCGACGACGCACGGCAGCATGCCCGCGTCGTGGATCACGAAGATCAGGGGCTCATGACGTTCACCTGACACCCGCTAGCTCACCAGTCGTCGGTCCTCTCGGACGGACGCGTTCGCCAGCAGGTCGGCGGCGGCCTTCTCGATCGGCTCGAGCAGCGCGGACTGGAGCTGCGCGACGTCGGCCCGGTACCGCTGCTCGTGCGCCAGCACGTCCTGCGCCCGTCCGGCCAGAGCCATGCCCAGGTCCGCGCGGTCGACGTCGAACGCCCACTCCGGCCGACCGACGTCCTCGAGGAAGTACCGCATCTTCGGGTGCGAGACGATGCTGAGGATCGGCGTGCCCAGGCCGAAGGGGATCATCGAGGCGTGGCCGCGCATGCCGACCACCAGGCTGGCGCGCCGGTAGTGCGCGAATCCCTGCTCCGGGGACATGAGGTTCAGCCGGTCCACGGGCAGCTCGCGGCCGTGCTGCGCCGCAAGGTCCCGCACGAACCGCTCGTCCCCCGGTAGGTGCGAGGCGAACCGGACCTCGGCGCCCGATGCCGAGACCTGCCCGATGAAGGATTCCATCTGCGCGAGGAACGTCTCGTAGCCGCCACCGAACCGGCGCGACGACCGGTCGTAGGCGGCGTTCACCAGCACCCGGCCGGTCCCGACCTCGACCGGCGGGAGGCCCGGGCGGATGCGCTGCAGGACCGTCGTCGGGCACGGGACGAACCGCACCTTGTCCTGCAGGTGGGAGGGAAGCATCTCGCGCACGCGGTCGACGGACCCGTGGTTGCGCAGGCCGAGGAACTGGGCTCGTTCGGTGAACGCCTCCAGACTCGAGCGGAACAGGTCACCGTGGAACCGCTGCCCTGCGAAGAGGTTGAGGCCGACGGCGTACGCCGCGAACGGGACGTCGAGACGCTCGAGCATCGCCCGCGGGACGTTCCACTGCCATCCGGAGCTGCCGTTGGGCGAGGTGTCTGGCAGGAACAGGCCGCCGCCACCGACCACGAGAGCCCGTTGTGCGTTGGTCAGCTCGAGGCGCTCCTCGTCGAAGACCTGGTGCACGTGTACGGGGAGCCAGTCGACGGGTCCCGCTGCCTCGACGAACGCCGCCCTGACGGCGAGCGGCAGAGCCAGGTCGCCGAAGTTGCCACCGTCGGAGACGTAGAACGCGGCGTGCGCGACACCTCCGGTGGGTGCCGTCTCCGGCGCGGGCGTGATCGGAGCCCGGACGCGGCGCAGGACCGCGTGTGCCGCCGCGTTGCCCGGGTTGGCCCGCACGGCGTGCGTCGCGTGCTCGACGCCGCGCTCGTACCGGTGCCGGATCCAGGCGATCTGCGCCCGTTCGGTCTCGGCCCGGCTCACGAGGAAGTCGTCCTTGTGCAGCAGCGCGAGCACGTCGTCGGCGGCGTCGTACCGACTCGTCGCCCGCAGCACCCGGGAGAGGAGGAAGACGTACCGCGGGTTCGCGAGGACGCCGGGCCGCGCCGCCAGCTCGGCGAGGACCTCGAGCGCTCCCTCGTGGTCGGCGTCCTGGGCGAGATCGTCCGCACGGCCGAGCAGCTCGGAGAAGGTCGCTTCGGCGGCGGTCATGCGGCAGTCCTCGTCTTCATCGAGATGACATGAGAGTCGGTGGCGGCCGCGTGGGCCATGATCCACTCCTGCTCGGCCCGGGAGTCGTGCCCGGACGAGTGCGGGATGCTCTGCGCTCCGTCGACGCGCAGCATCCCGGAGCGGTAGAAGTCGAACCCGACCAGGTCGACGACGGGGCACACGTCCAGGTGCAGCAGCAGGCGGAGCATGTTGAAGCCGGCCGTCGGCAGCTTGAACGGGTCGTCCTCGCCGATCAGGCCCAGGCTCGGCGCCGGCCACCGCAGGCTGAGATCACCCAGCATCCGCTGCCGGCCGGGCACGGCCCGGACCTTGACCGACTCCCTCCAGAGCGTCGGCTCCCCCGACACCATGATGCGGACGTCCACCGGGACGTCGAGGTTGAAGTCGTACTTGTGGAACGCCACGTGGACGTCCGTCCGCTCACCGGTGTGGACGGGGTCGATCACGAACGAGTTGAAGCGGATCACGACGTCGTAGGAGTCGATCAGCTCGCCGAGCTCCGCCGTGAGGAGCGCCGGGGAGTTCGCGACGAGTGCCACCGACCTCCCCCGGAGATAGTCGGCGAATCCCTCGACGTCGACCCACTCCGTCTCGGTGACCAGCTCCGGCGGCGCGAGGGCGACGTGCTTGGCCCCGATCCTCGTCCAGGCGTCCATCAGGGGGGTCAGGCCGTCGGTGAGGGCGGCGGCGCTCGAACGGGCGATGAACTCCTCCACGGCCCGGTCGAACGCCCACGACCGCAAGAACTTCGGTGCGAGCCCGACCGCCCGGCGATACGCGGCCGCACCGGGGGCTCCGTCCTGGACTGCGGGGAGATGACCCGGCACCTGCTCGACGAGCCGGCGGACGCGGGCGCGGGCTTTCTCGTCGGCCACCCTCCGTCCGACGGCGTCCGGGTCGCCCCCGCCGCGCCGTTCCGCCACCTCCCAGCACTCCCGCGCGCCAGCCCAGTCGCCTCGCGTCGCGTGGAGCGTGCCCCTCAGGTGCAGCACCTTGGAGTACTCCGGCCGGGACCGCTCCATCACGGCGAGCACCGCGTCGGCGAGGTCGAGACGGCCGGCGTCCACCGCAGCCTCGGCGACGGCGAACGACCGGCTCGCGACGCCCGGCAGGCCCCACCAGCTCGATTCTCCGACGGACAGTCGCAGCCAGAGCCGACTCCCGGACGGCGAGGTCTTCCGCACCTGCCGGGCCAGTTCCTCGCGCGACCGGGCCAGTGCATCCGTCCCACCTCCGGTCTGCTCCAGCGCCAGCTCCCGGAACGCGGCGTTGTCGGCCGCCCGGCGTGCCGGTCCCGAGGTCGGCGCCACCCTCGCCAGCGCGGTCGCCGCACGCTGCCCGACCATGCCCACGACCCGTCGCACCGCGCGCTGCCTGGCGCTCATGCCTCCTCCTTCACGAGAGCCCGGCCGGTGCCGGCACCGTCCGCCACGTCGTCCAGGACACGGGTCCAGCTCTGTCGATATCGGCCTGCCGAGAAGCGGCGGACGACGTCTCGTGCCGCTGTGCTCAGACGCTTCGCCAGGCCGTCGTCGCGCAGGACGGCGACGATCCGGTCGGCGAACGCCTCGACGTCCCCGGCCGGCACCAGGAAGCCGTCCGTCCCGTCGCGGATCACCTCGGCCGGGCCGTAGTTGAGGTCGTAGGCGATGAACGGTGTGCCCACCGCCATGCCCTCGGTCAGCGTGAGCGGCAGGCCCTCGTAGCGGGACGTCATCACGGCGGCGCGGGCCGCGGCGAACGCGCCCAACGGGTCGGCCGTGTGCCCGCGCATATCGACCGCGCCCTCGAGCCCGCGCTCCGAGATCCACCGGCGGACCTCGTCCTCCAGAGGTCCCGACCCGTAGATCTCGAGCCGCGCGTCCGGCACCGTCCTGCGGGCCGCCGCGAAGGCCTCCAGGAGGTGCTCGATCCGCTTCTGCTCGGCCAGACGGCCGATGAAGACCAGGTGTCGGCCTCGAGGCACGGCCGGGCGCTCGCGGGGGGCGGGCACCGCGTGGTGCACGATCTCCAGCGGCAGGTCCCCGTACCGCTCGATGAGGTCCTGCCGCTGACGGCTCGTCAGGCACACCATCGTGCGCACGTTCGTCAGGTCGTCGAAGAGTCCGTCCCAGTGCGGCTTCGTCCCGGCCGTGGCGTCGTACGGTTCGCCGAGGTGGGAGTTGTGCAGGACGCTCACGCCGCGAACCCCGGGGTGCCGCATCCGCCGGAGCGCGCGCTGCCAGACGTTCTCCCCGTCGGCGAAGACGACGACCTGCGCCCAGGCCGCGAACTCGCGGTCCAGCCACCGTGCGAGCACCGTGCCCACGTCGGTGCGCTCCCCCGTGGTGTGCAACGTCGCCGGTGCGGTGCCCAGCGGCGGTTCGTACCCGACGGTCGCCCACCGGTACCGGCCCTCGGCGATGTAGTCCGACCGCAGCCACCGTCCGGTGCCCGGGTCGATCTCGCTGGTCACGACAGGGGCGCCGTCGATGTAGAGCCAGTTCTCGGTACGGCGACCGTGCTCGTCGTACAGGCTCACGCGTCGCGTGCGACGTCCGTTGCGGGACGTCACCTCCTGGCGGCGCACGACGCCGTCCACCGAGGTCTCGACGACGCGACGGGACTCGTCCGTCTCGACATGGCGGATCAGCGAGACCCCCCGCCCCAGCACGGCTGCCGGTGCCAGCGGTGCCCTCTTGCCGGCCTCCTGCAGGTCCTGCCACGAGGGCGCCTCGTGCAGGTAGGCGTGGACATGGAGTGCGGGGTCGAGCAGCCCTGCCTGCCGTGCCATGGCGACGTCACGCTCGTTGACGACCCCGGTGACGACCAGGTGGCTGGACCAACCGCTCCGCGCGAACATCCCGGCACGCTCCAGGACGGCCCTGGCTCCGCCCGCGATCCGGGCGTCCAGGCTGCGGACGAAATGGACGACAGCCGTATCTTGTCGAGGCACGGCGTGAGCGTAACCAGGCCAGACGTCACCGAAGCAGCAGTTCGGCGACCGTGGGGCGAGTCGCCGACCACTGTTCGCCCGAGGGGCACCTGCGGTTCATCCGCACGTCATCGGCCCGGCCGGCGTGCCCCCGTCAGGTCGGGTCAGAGGGCCCGTGCCTCCGGCTCCAGCAGCACCGGGATCCCGTCCCGGACCGGGTAGGCGAGCGGGCGCTGCGCATCGGTGGAGTGCAGCTCGGGCTCGCCGTCGGGCCCGACGGCGTCGACGAGCTCCGCGCCCGTCACCGGGCAGCGCAGCACCGAGCGCACCCACGGGTCCATCCAGGGCGTTCCGGTCTCGCTCATGCGTCCTTCTCCTCCCGCACGAGCGACAGGACGTCGTCGCGCAGCTTGATCATGATGTCTTCGTCGGCCGCCTCGACGTTGAGCCGGAGCAGGGGTTCGGTGTTGGAGGCACGCAGGTTGAACCACCACCGCGGGTGCTGACCGTCCCAGTGGGAGACGGTCATGCCGTCGAGGGTGTCCACGACCGCCTCGGGGTAGGCGCGCGTGTAGACCTCGCGCACGCGCTCGGCCGCCTCGGCGACGTCGGTCACGGTGGAGTTGATCTCCCCGGAGGCGGCATAGGGCGTGTACATCTCGGCCAGCGCGGACAGCGGGTGCGGCTGGCTGCCGAGGGCAGCCAGGACGTGCAGCGCGGCCAGCATGCCGGTGTCGGCGAACCAGAAGTCGCGGAAGTAGTAGTGCGCCGAGTGCTCCCCGCCGAACACCGCGTCGTGGGAGGCCATCTCGGCCTTGATGAACGAGTGCCCCACCCGGGTGCGCACCAGGCGAGCATCGGTGGCGCCGAGCAGGTCCGGCACCGCGCGCGACGTGATGAGGTTGTGGATGATCGTCGGGGTGCGGCCCGCGGCCAGCTCACGGGTGATCTCACGCATCCCGACCAGCGCCGTGACCGCCGACGGCGAGACGGCACCGCCGCGCTCGTCGACCACGAAGCAGCGGTCCGCGTCACCGTCGAACGCCAGACCGACGTCGGCCTCGTGCGCCACCACCGCGGCCTGCAGGTCGACCAGGTTCGCCGGCTCCAGCGGGTTGGCCTCGTGGTTCGGGAAGGTGCCGTCCAGCTCGAAGTACAACGGCACGATCTCCAGCGGCAGCGCGGGCAGACCCGCCGCGGTGCCCAGCACCGCCGGGACGGTCAGCCCCGCCATCCCGTTGCCCGCATCGACGACCACCTTCAGCGGCCGCACCGTCGTGACGTCCACCAAGCCCCGCAGGAACGCGGCATACTCGGCCAGCAGGTCGACGTCGCCGATCACGCCCGGCGTCGTCTCGGCGCCGTCGGGCCCGGCAGCACCGTCGAGGATCTCCTCGGCCCGGGTGCGCACCTGCGCCAGCCCCGAGTCCTGCCCCACCGGTCGTGCCCCGACCCGGCACAGCTTGATCCCGTTGTACCGCGCCGGGTTGTGCGACGCGGTGAACATCGCCCCCGGCGCGTCCATCGACCCCGACGCGAAGTACAGACCGTCGGTCGAGCAGAGGCCGATACGCACCACGTCCACACCCTGCGACGTCACACCCTGGGCGAACGCCTCGACCAGACCAGGGCCCGACTCACGCATGTCATGACCTACCACGACCCGCGAGGCACCCTCCGGCGCCACCACCTCGCGCGCGAACGCCTCGCCGATCGCCCGCGCCACGGTCGGCGAGAGCTCCTGGGGGACCACGCCACGCACGTCGTACGCCTTGATGATGCTCGAAAGATCGGTCACACCGGACAGCCTACGGCGCACCGGCAGCGGCAACCCGCCGCGAGCCGGCCGTCCGTGGCAGGCTTCACCCCTCCGGGTCCGCCGTCCTGTGGTTGGCTGAGGCCGTGACCGCGCTGCATCTGCTCGACAACTCGCTGCGGCGCTACGACTGGGGCTCGCCGACGCGTATCCCCGCGCTCCTCGGGACGGTCCCCGACGGGCGGCCGGTGGCTGAGCTGTGGCTCGGCGCCCACCACAGCGCCCCGAGCCGGGCGGGCGGTGTGCCGCTGCACGAGCTCGTCCGGTCGGCGCCGGACGCGATGCTCGGACGGCAGGTCTCCGACCGGTTCGGCCCGCGGCTGCCGTTCCTGCTCAAGATCCTCGCTGCCGACCGTGCGCTGTCCCTGCAGGTGCACCCCAGGCCGCACCTCGCCCGTGCGGGATTCAACCGGGAGAACCGCCTCGGCATCGCCCCCGGCTCCCCCGAGCGTTCCTTCCACGACGACCAGCACAAGCCCGAGATGGTCGTCGCCCTCACCGAGTTCGACGGCCTCGCCGGCTTCCGCACCCCGCGGACGGTCCTGGACCTCCTGGCGGGGCTCGACGGCCCCCTGGTCGCCCAGATGCGCACCGCGCTGGAGACGGACCGCTCCCCCGCCGGCGTCCGGTCGGCCTTCACCCACCTGCTCTCGGCCCGCACCTCGGCACAGTGCCCCGGCGAGGTGGCGACCACCGTCGAGGCCGTACGCGACCGCCTGGCGTCCGGGTCGCCGTCGGCCCGGGCGGACGCCACGGTGCTGGCGCTCGCCGAGCAGCATCCCGGCGACCCGGGCGTGCTCGCCTCGCTGCTGCTCAACCGGGTCACCCTGGACCCCGGTGAGGCGCTGTTCCTGCCCCCGGGCGAGGTGCACGCCTACCTCTCGGGCCTCGCGGTGGAGGTCATGGCCTCGAGCGACAACGTGCTGCGCGCCGGCCTGACGACCAAGCGGGTGGACAGTGAGGCACTGCTGGAGTGCGCGTCGTTCGCGCCGCGACCGCCTGCCGTCCCCGAGCGCACCACGTCGGGCGCCCAGGGGGGCGTGCACACCTACCGCGCGCCGGTGACCGAGTTCGCGCTCACCCTGGCCGACGTCGCCGGAGGTGCGGACCTGCCGGGCTCCGGTCCGCGCGTCGTCCTGACCCTGGACGGCGAGGTCGAGCTGCACGCAGCGGCCGTGCCGCGCCCGACGCCGCTGTCCCGCGGCGGGTCGGTGTTCGTGCCGCACGACGCGGGCGCCCTGCGGGTCTCGGGCCGGGGGCACGTCGTCTGCGCCTGGGTCCCCTGATCTCGACAGCGCAACGGTCACGGTTGGCGATCGCCGAAGCTGCGGAGGGCTAGGCTCAGCCCGTCCGCACCCGTAGTGCGAGGTCAGGTCGACACCGTGAGAGGCGTAACCCCAACAGTGATCCCCCGACGAGCCCACCGTGCGGTCGCCCGGCTCTGGCACCGTGTTCCCTCTGTCCGGCGGCGCGACACTGAGATCGCACGCCAGCGCGAACAGGTCGAAAAGCTGCGCGCAGAGGTCGAAAAGCTCCGCGAACATGTCGAACAGCTGCGCACTCAACGCGCCGAGCTGCGGACCCGACGTCAGCAGCTGCGAGAGCAGGCCGAGCGCCTGCGCTCCCAGCGCGATTCAGCCCGCGAACGAGCGGGACGGTTCGAGAAGCGGGAGACGGAGCTCGTCGACGCGCTCACCACGGCGCGCTCCCGGCTCGATGCGGCACGGGCCATGGATCGAGGCCGCGATCGCTCTGACGCAGAGCCCTCGTTCCGGCGCATGCTCCTGTGCCAACGTCGGCTCCTCGACCAGCAAGCACCCGGCTCACCGCGCGACGGGATCGTGGACAAGGCCCGCATGCAGGTGCTCGCACATCTCCACGGTGTGGCGACACCGGGCGTGCTCGCATCGTGGCCCGACGTGGATCTGATCGACCTGACCGGCCTGCCGGACCAGTTCGTGTTGAAGTCCGCTGGTGGAGCGACATCTCGCGCCGTCTGGCCCCTTGCCCGGCGCACTGATGATCGCTTCTCGGTCATCACCACCGATGAACTGGTCACCACGGCACAACTGCAGGAACGATTGCGCGATCAAGTGGCACAGAACGGCCGGCGTCGCCTCTACGACCACGTACGGCCGCCCTACTTCGTGGAGACCCTGCTGCATGGCATGGACGGGAGCCCGATTCCCGACGACGTCAAGTTCTACATGTTCTTCGGCCAGGTCGGGCACGTGCTTCTCCGCCGCGCCGACAAGCACGGACGCACCTCGACCGCGCGATACCGCTACCTGTCCGCCGACGGGGAGGATCTTGGTGCACTGACCACCGATCGCGTCGTCGACCCGGCGATCCCGGTGCCTGACTCGTTGCCGCAGATGCTCGAGGCCGCACGACGACTCTCACTGGCGACGCGGTTGCCGTTCGTCCGCGTCGATCTCTACGAGACCCCCGAAGGTCCCGTCTTCGGGGAGTTCACCCCCGCACCGGGTGGTAGCCAGGTCTACACCGCGGAGCATGATCGGTTCCTCGGTCAGCTCTGGGAGGATGCCCAGACCCGCCTCGACATCGAGGTTGCTGCGGGTATGCCGTTCCGCCACGACGACGAGCCGGAGCAGCCCACCACCTGACGCGTTGAAATCAGTCCGGCTCGGCGCGCAGCACGCGCAGGTGGCCCCGGCGGGCGGTCTCCGTGACGTTCGGCTCGGCGGGCGACGGCGCGGCGTCGGTCCGGCGGCCGCGGCCGGCCTCACGCACGGCCTCGGCGAGCGCCGAGAGGTCGTCCTTGGACGGCGGCGGGACGGCGAACTCCGGCTGCAGCCGGACGACCTCCCAGCCGCGGGGCGCCGTCAACCGCTCGGCGTGCACGGAGCACAGGTCGTAGCTGTGGGGCTCGGCGTGCTGCGCGAGCGGTCCGAGCACCGCGGTGGAGTCCGCGTAGACGTACGTGAGGGTCGCCACAGCAGCCTCCGTGCATGCCGTGCGCGAGCACTGCCTGGTCGATCTCACGCCGGGAGAATACTTCCGGGTGCGCCCTCCCCGCTCCAGGCGCGCCGGTCGTGGCTACGCTCGGACGGTGAGCAGCTTCGACCTGACGCCCCCGCGCGACTCCCCCGCTCCCCGTGGCCTGCGCCGTCGCGACCGCCGGGGCCGCGGCATCCGTGGCCCGCTGATGCCACCGGGGGCGCCCGCGCGCCGGACCCGCGCCGAGCGGTTCGACGACCTGGTGCTGGACGCGCTCGCTCGCGTGGAGAGGTCCTGGCCGGCGGTGAGCGGCACCGAGCTCGCCGTGGAGGACGTCCCGCCGTCGGACCCGGCGCCGTGGGAGTCCGGCGGGGTGCCGCTGGGCCGGCTCTTCCCCGCGGAGGCGGGCCAGCCGGCACGGATCGTCGTCTACCGGCGGCCGGTCGAGTCACGTGCCATGGACGTCGAGGACCTCGCGGTGCTGGTGCACGAGGTCGTCGTCGAGCAGGTGGCACATCTGCTGGCGCGGACGCCGGAGGAGATCGACCCCGGCTTCGGGGCGCGCTGAACGGATCGGGCGCCCGTCCCGGGTCGCCCGTCAGGTCACCACGCGTCGACCCGCCGCACGGCGACGCCGCCCGGCGCGACGACCGTGGGCGTCGGGTCGAGCGTCGCGACGAGCGCGTCGGCCGTCTGCGCGGCATCCGCTGCGGCCAGGCGTACCGACCAGACCAGGGCCGCGTCACCGGCCGCCTCTGCCTCCACGGTGACCGCGGTGACGGCCTCGACGTCCGCGACGGGCAGCTCGACGGTGCCGCCGACCGGCACGGTGACCTCCTGCTCGGCCGCCACCGTGCCGTCCTGGTCCAGGCCGCGCACCGTGGCGACCACGTCGCCGGAGGGAGCGTCGTCGACCCCTCGGTCCGCCGGGACGCCCGCGAGCACGAGCGTCGCGCCGTCGGCGCCACGGGGCAGCGCGACCTGGCCGGACGTCGGTTCGTCCGGCGCGCCGAGCGTCCGGCCGGCGCTCCACGCCACGTCGTACGGCGTGCCGTCGACCACGGCGTCCTCGTCCAGAGCGCCGGGCACGGCGAAGCGTGCTGCCCCGACCACCGGGACGTCCGCGTCCACCACCACGGTGTAGGGCCCCGGTTCCAGGCCGCCCAGGGGGACGCCGACGACGTCATCGGCGGCGAGGGCGACCCGCTCCGCCCCGCGCAGGGTCACCCGTCCGTCCGGGCCGTAGACGCGCACGTCGGCGGTGCCGGCACCCTCCGGCGCCAGCAGCCACATGGTCGCGGCATGCTCGTCGTCGGCCGCCTCGCCGCGGCTGACCACGCCACTGACGCTCAGCGTGTCGGCCGGCTCGGCGCCCGCCTGGACGAGGTCCGTCCCCGCGGGCAGCAGACCGTCGATGCCCTGGCTCTGCAGGGACGTGGTCACCCGCGCGCCGGTGGCCTGCACGTGCACGGCGAGTCTGCGCTGCTCGGGGGCGAGCGAGTCGAGGCGCGTCACGACCTGCTCCCCCGGCGCCACGGTGAACGCCGACTGACCACCCACGGCGACACGCCCGGACGGGCCGAACACCTCGAGCGCGACCGACGCCGGCCGAGGGCTGGGGTTCTGCACCGCGAGCAGCGCGCTGGCCCCCACCTCGCTGCTGCCGCCCACCAGCCAGTGCGAGGTGCTGGGCGTGGCGCAGGACGCGGCGGCGAGCCCGCGCAGGTCGCCCGCCGTCGTCAGCGACGCCACCGCGGCGGAGGTCCGCAGCGGGTCGGCCGCCGAGGGCTGCGCGTGCAGCACCCGCACCTCGTCGGCCGGCCCGGACGTCACCGCCGCACCGGCACCCTCGGTCAGTGGCTCGTCGCCCGAGCCGTCCAGCGCCGTGAGGCCAGGAAGGTCCGTGGCGCCGCCGACGGCGGCACCGAGCGTGGTCTGTGTGCGCACCGGTGCGGCGTCGAACTCCTCGTCGCCGACGTCGGCGCCGTCCGGGAGCCGGACCGGCGGCGGGCACACCGACAACCGCTCCGCGGGCTCGACCGGGACCTCCCGCGTGCCGGCGTCGAGCGCTGCCTGGGTCGCACCCGTCCACCGGCCCACCCACTGGTCGCCGACGGCGGCGGTCGCGCCCAGCACGCCCACGACGGCGAGGCCGGAGACGACGGCGACGGTCGCGCGTCCTGCGCGCACGAGCCGGCTCATCGGAGCCTCCGGCGGGCGACGGGCAGCGCGAGCAGCACGTAGGCGACGAGCACCAGACCGGCGACGGCGAACCAGGGCGGTCGCGAGGACGCCTCGTGGGCCACGGTGACGTGTCCTGCCTCACCGCCCAGCTCGAAGGCCTGCCGGCCGTCCACCTCGACCGCGGTGAGCCGACGGCCGTCCAGCTCGGCCCGCCACCACGGACCGGCCGTCTCGGCGAGGACGAGGACGCGGTCGCCGGGGCCGTCCCCGACGCGGTCGTCGACGGCGGTGCCGTCCGCCGCGAGAGTACGTCCCGGTGCCTCGACGGCGCCCTCGTCGGGCACGTCGTCGAGCACGGAGGCCCAGCCCGGTGGCGGGACGTCCTCGATGCCGACCCGCCACAGCAGCACGGCGCCCTCCGTGACCCGAGCCAGCCCGGGCACGAGGTCGAGCGTGGTCACCAGCTCGGGGTCGCCCTCCGGCGGGAGCTGGACCGCGCCGACCCCCAGCGCGGACAGCCGGGCCGCGAGGTCGGGGGCCCGGCCGACGGCGACCTGGGCGACGAGCTCGTCCAGCCCGGCGACGTCGTCGCGGGCCGGGCCGGGCGCGAGACCGGCGTCCCGGGCCCGCACGACGACGGACGAGTCGAGCAGGCTCGAGCCGTCCGCGTGCAGCAGCGTGTAGTCGACGACGCCGTCCGTGCGGTCGAGCTGGAGCACCCGGGCCGCACGCGGCGGCGACTGCATCTGCTGCCCGACAGCCGGGACGACGGCCGCGTCGGTGACCTGCAGGTCGGCCACCGAGTCGGCGCCCTGCGCCTCGTCCAGCCACCACACGGCCAGGCCGCCGACGGGCAGGACGAGCGCGAGCGCGGCCAGCGCGCCGACGCCGACCCGCCGGGTGCGGCCTTCCCCGGGAGCGGGTGCGGCGGCCAGCGCGGCGAGCCCGAGCCCGAGCAGCAGCACGGACAGCCCTGCCCCGGGCCAGCCGTGGACGGCGGCGCTCATCCCGTCCGCGGCCTGGCCGGAGGCGACCGTCGTGCCGGCGGCCAGCAGCGCGGCGACGAGGCCGACGACGGCGAGCGCGATGCCGAGCCGTGAGGCCACGACGCGGCGGCGCACGAGCAGCCCGACGACCGCGAGCGCCAGCACGCCCGCGCCGAGGAGCCACGGGCCGGCAGCCAGCACCAGCGCGAGCGGGCCGTCGTCCGGCGCGGTCCCCGCGAGCCACGGCGTGGGCGCCGTGGGGTGGCCGAGGAGCAGCATGAGCCCGTCCGGCGAGGGTGTCGGCAACGGCACCCCCGGTTCGGCGAGCAGCGGACGCCACCCGCCCTCCGACCAGGTCGCCACGGCGTGCCACCAGAACGGCAGCGGCACGACCACGGCTGGCAGGAGCACGAGCAGCAGGCGCCGCCACTGCCGCCACGCGACGGCGATCCCGCCGACCACGGCCACGACGGCCACCGGGAGCAGCACGGGGGCCGCGCTGACGGCGACGGCGAGGAGCAGGCCCGCAGCGGCGGCGGCACCGAGCGAGCCGCGCCGTGCGGCGGGCGGTCCTACCGCGTCACGGGCGTGGGCACCGACGGCGCGGGCCACCGCGACAAGCACCCACGGCAGGGTCAGGTGGGCGAGCAGCGCGCCGACCCGTCCCGTCCCGAGGCTCTCCAGGAAGCCTGGCGCGGCCGTCCAGACCAGCGCGGCGGCTGCCCGGGCCCAGGCCGAGCGGGTCACCACTCCGGCGGCGAACCAGCCGCCCAGCGCCGCGAGCGGGAGCGCCGCCACGACCAGCGCGTTCACGACGAGCTGCGCGCTGCCGCCGGTGACGGCGGTCAGGAACGCGAGGACGAGGAGCACCGGGTCGGCGGGTGCGCCGGTCCCGAGACCGTCGCGCACCCAGCCGGAGGTGGCGGCCTCGACCGCCGTGGCGAGGTCGGCGGGCGCGGGCAGGAGCGCACCGCCGACGACGCGGCCGCCGTCGGCGAGGACGCCTTGCCACGGCCCGAACGCCGCGCCGGCCACCGCGACGGCGGCGAGCAGGACCAGCGCGAGCGCCGTCCGACGGCGGCGGGCCAGCCCGCGCAGCTCGTGGCGCTCCAGGTCGCTCGGCTGCCAGACGACCCGCTGGGCCTCGGTGCGGGCGAGGCGGGCGTCCCGGCGTTCGGCCACGACCTGCCGCCAGCTCGCCCGCAGGGGGCGCAGGACCCGCCGGGGCTGGGTGCGGGTCCGGGCGGCGCGCCGTCGTCCCCGGACCCACGGCACCACCCGCAGGACGGTGACGATCGGGGCGACGAGCTCGTCCCGGGCCTGCGCGGGGCGCTTGAGGGCGAGACGGTAGGCCGCGGCGAAGGGCGCCCACACCAGCATGGCCACGGCCGCGACCGGCAGGAGCGGCAACGGGACACCGACGAGGCGCGCGTACAGCTGGCTGCGCCGCCGGGCGTACGCGGACGCCGTGGCCCCGGCGGGGACACGGTTGCCCCGCAGTCCGCGCAAGGAGGCCTGCGCGTGGTGCACGACGGCGTCCGGCACCACCACGACGCGGTGCCCGGCCAGGCGTGCACGGCGGCAGAGGTCGAGGCTGTCGCCGAACCTGCCGAGCTCGGGGTCGGTGCCCGCGAGCGTGGTCCACACGCTGCGCCGCACCAGCGCCCCGGCGAGCCCGACCGCCAGCACGTCCTCACGGGCGTCGTGCTGACCCTGGTCGATCTCGGTGTCGTCGAGCCCGGTCATCCGCCGGCCCAGGGGCGAGACGGTGTAGCCGACCTCGACGAGCAGCCCGGGGCGTTCCGGGTCGGGTGCGGCCTGCGGCCCGTCGTCCTCGACGTGCCACCGACGCTGCTTGCACCCGGCGACGGCGACGGCGGCCGAGTGCTCGACGGCGCGCAGCAGCCGGCCCAGCGCGTCGGGTGCCGGGACCGAGTCGTCGTGCAGGATCCACAGCCAGGTGGACGGCGGGAGGTCGGTCACAGCGAGGGCATGGTCCACCGCCTCGCCGAGCGTGCGTGCTCCCGCACCGCCGACGAACCGGCGCCCGCCCATGCGCAGGTCGGTGTGGCTCGCGGTGGACTCGGTCGTGTCGACGTCGACCACGACCACGTCCTCCGGCGCGCGGTCCTGTGCGGCGACGGCGTCGAGCGTCGCCTGCAGGAAGCGGGTGCGGCCCTGGGTGACGACCACGGTCGTGACGGTGACCGCGACACGGCCGGTCCCGCCCCGGGACGTCGTCGTGTCGAGGGCCGCGCCGTCGGTCGCGTCCTCGTCGTGCCGGGGTGCCTGGGTCAGGTGCGGAGCAGTCATCCTGTCCGCCATGATGCGGCGCGCAAGGCGGACCGCGTGGGATATCCGTCAGACGGCGCGCCGCTTCAGCTTGCGACGCTCCCTCTCCGACAGCCCGCCCCAGATCCCGAACCTCTCGTCGTTCTCGAGCGCGTAGTCCAGGCACTCGGACCGGACCTCGCAGGATGCGCAGACCTTCTTGGCCTCGCGCGTCGACCCGCCCTTCTCAGGGAAGAATGCTTCCGGGTCGGTCTGGGCGCACAGAGCTCGTTCCTGCCACCCCAGCAGGGTCGCGTCGTCCTCGACGACGTCCTGGCCGAACAGCGGCAGGACCGGTGCGACCCGGTCCGGCTCGCTCATCACATCAGACGGGAAGGCCTCGTCCCCGTCGAGCAAGTTCCACATGGCGTGCCCCTCCATGCCGTTCTGTCGGAAACTGCATACCTGGAATTACACGCGTGTCTTTCCGGGTCGTCAAGCCGAAATGTGCTAAGCCGCCAAACTGCACGTCGTGTTCACAACTGTCTGAGGTGCACTTGAGGTGCGCCTGAGGCGCGCGGCTGCTCGTAGGCTGACGCCGTGAGCACTCCACCCAGCACCGTCACCGACCTCCTCGAGCGCCTCGTCGCCACCGGCGGACGACCTGCCCTGACCTGGTACGGCGACGACGGCGAACGCATCGAGCTGTCCGGGGCGGTCCTCGGCAACTGGGTCTCCAAGACCGTCAACCTGCTCGTCGAGGAGTTCGACGCCGGGCCGGGCACCGACGTCGTGGTCGACCTGCCGGTCGGTTGGCGCCAGACCGTGTGGGCGCTGGCGGCCGCACGGTGCGCCGCCGCCGTGGTGCTGCGCGACCCGGACGCCGACGCCGCGGACGCGGACGCACCCGACGTGGTGGTGACCTCCCGGCCCGATCGCTGGGCGGGCACGACCGCCGAGCTTGTGGCCGTCGCCCTGCCCGCGTTGGCCCGCCGGTTCGACGGCGACCTGCCGCCGGAGGCGATCGACGCCGCCGCCGCGGTCATGACCTACGGCGACGCCATCGGGTTCGACCCCGCGGCCGGGCGACCCGCACCGCTCTCGGCGCTCCCGGGTGCCGACGGCGCGGCCGGTGCCGGGGACGACGCCGGGCGCGCGCTGGTCCGCGGCGCGGGAACCGTGCGCCGCGTGCTCGGCGAGACCGTCGACGTGTGGGCACGCGGCGGGTCCGTGGTGCTCACCTCAGCCGCCACCGCCCGCGAGCTCGCCCAGGACGCGTCCCGGCTCGAGCGGCTGGTCACCTCGGAGCAGATCACCCGGTCCTGACCGCTCAGCTGCGCCCGAGCGCGCGATAGCGCCAGCCCGCCGCCTCCCAGGCCGCGCGATCCAGCGCCTGCCGGCCGTCGAGCACCGTCCGGCCGGCGACGAGCTCGCCGACCCGCACCGGGTCGAGGTCGCGGAACTGGCGCCACTCGGTCAGCAAGAGGACGACGTCGGCGCCCCGCAGCGCCTCGTCCACGTCCTCGGTGCAGGCGAGCTGCGGCGCGCGCAGGCGGGCCGTCGGGACGGCCTGGGGATCGGTGACCACGACGTCCGCACCCGCCTCGTGCAGCCGCGTCGCGACCTCGAGGGCGGGCGAGTCGCGCACGTCGTCGCTCTCCGGCTTGAAGGCTGCACCCAGCACCGCCACGCGACGGCCCACCACCGAACCACCGAGCATCTCGGCCGTCAGCTCGACCATCCGCTCACGACGTCGGCCGTTGATGCGATCGACCTCCCCGAGGAAGGCGACCGCCTCGCCGGCGCCGAGCTCCTCGGCACGGGCCGTGAACGCGCGGATGTCCTTCGGCAGGCAACCACCCCCGAAGCCCAGCCCCGCATTGAGGAACTGCCGCCCGATCCGCACGTCGTGCCCGATCGCGTCCGCGAGCTGGGTCACGTCACCACCGGCGACCTCGCACAGCTCGGCCATCGCGTTGATGAACGAGATCTTGGTGGCCAGGAACGAGTTCGCCGCGACCTTCACCAGCTCCGCCGTCGGGTAGTCCGTGACGATCCGCGGCATCCCGTCTGCCAGCGGGACGGCGTAGACCTCGTCCAGCAGCCGCGAGGCCCGTTCCCCCGCCTCGCCGTCGGGCACCCCGTAGACGATCCGGTCCGGGTGCAGCGTGTCGTCGACCGCGTGGCCCTCCCGGAGGAACTCCGGGTTCCACGCCAGGACGGCACCGGGCACGGCGGCCGAGACGACCCCGGCGAGGCGCCCCGCGGTCCCGACCGGCACGGTCGACTTGCCCACGACGACGTCCCCCACCGCCAGGTGCGGCAGCAGCGACTCGACGGCCGCGTCCACGTACCGCAGGTCCGCGGCGGACGACCCGGCAGCCTGCGGGGTACCCACGCACACGAAGTGCACCGCGCAGCCGGCCGCCGCCCCGACGTCGGTACCCACCCGCAGACGGCCGCTGCGCATGGCGTCGACGAGGAGCTCGTCGAAGCCCGGTTCGTAGAAGGGTGCCTTGCCGAGCGCCAGGGCACCGACCTTCTCCGGATCGACGTCCACACCGACGACGTCGTGGCCCGATGCCGCGAGCGCCGCCGCATGGACCGCACCGAGATAGCCCAGCCCGATCACCGAGATCCGCATGCTGGCGAGTCTAGGGACACCCGGTTGCGTCCGGGCGGCCAGGGCGGGTGAACCCGCTGGCGTGCGCGTGAACACTCCGCCGACCCAACCGGACGGACCCGACATGCCGACCACATCCGGACCGGTCCGATGTCGCCCTGCGCAACCACTCGGCCGAACGTAGCGTGCGCTGTGTGAACCGTCACCCTCTCTCCAGGACCCGGTCTGCACTCGCCACCGGAGTCGTCGGACTGCTCTCCTTCGCCCTCCTCGTGCCGCCGGGTGCGCAGGCCGCGCCCGCCGCCGACGCTGCGCCCGCGGCCGCTGCGCCCGCGGCCGTCGAGGCGGCCGACGGGACCGCCGAGGACCCGGCCGCCGCGAGACCCGTGACGCCCGAGTCCGAGGAGGCGGAGTTCGTCCCGGCCGAGGATGTGGCCACAGGCGACGGCGAGGCTGAGGGCGGGGCCGACTCCGACGAGGTCGTCCCCCTGCTCGCCCTCGAGGCCGAGCCCCAGGTCGCGACGGCCGACGCCACCGGCTTCGCCGTCGTCGGCGTCACGTGGTCCGGCGACGTCGCCGAGGGCGCCATCGTCGTGGAGGTGCGGACCAGCGCGGACCCCGAAGCACCGGCCGACGGCGACGCCGGCTGGGACGCCTGGGAGGAGGTCTCGGCAGAGCCCGCGCCCGACGGCACGCTCGACGGCACCGAACCCGTCGTCGTCGGCGACGTGGCACGCGTCCAGGCACGGGTCTCCGGCACGGAGCCGGTGCACGACCTGAAGCTCACCGTCGTCGACCCCGGCACGTCCCCCGCGGACGACGACGTGCCCACCCCGCCCGAGGGCGTCTCGCCCGGTGGCGCGTCCGTCGCTGCGGTGAGCGCCGTGACCCCGCGGCCGTCCATCAACTCGCGCAAGGCGTGGGGCGCCAACGAGAAGATGATGACCTGGAAGCCCAAGCGGGGTTCGATCCGCGCGGCGACGATCCACCACACCGCCGGCACCAACAACTACTCGAAGTCCAAGGTGCCGGCCATCATCCGCGGGATCTACGCCTACCACGCCAAGACGCGGGGCTGGGGCGACATCGGCTACAACTTCCTCGTCGACAAGTACGGACGCATCTGGGAAGGGCGCTCCGGAGGAGTCACCAAGCAGACCATCGGTGGCCACGCCCTCGGCTACAACACGAACACCACGGGCATCTCGGTGCTCGGCAACTACGAGAACGCGACGGTCTCCAAGTCCGCCGTCAGCGCCGTCGTCAGCCTGGCCGCCTGGAAGCTCTCGCTGCACGGCGTCCGCGCGAAGGGGTCCGTGAAGATCAACGGCACCCGCGAGCAACGCATCCACGGGCACCGGAACGTCGCGCAGACCGCCTGCCCGGGCCGCACGCTCTACAAGAAGCTGGGCGAGATCCGCCGCCGCGCGACCGCCGCGCAGGAGCGAGCCGCAGCCAGGCAGTTCCAGGGCAACATCCCTGACGGGAGCTTCATCCGGAACCCCGGCGGCAAGGTCGCGCTCGTGGAGAACGGCCGCAAGCACCTGGCGTACTGCTCCGTGGTCAAGCACTACGGCGAGCGGTGCAGCAGCGCGCGCAAGGTGAGCAGCACGACGTGGAAGGGCCTCATCAAGAGCAGCCGCCTGCAGCGCACCGTCCGGAGCAACGGCCGACTCTTCTGGATCGGCACCGGCAGCAAGCGCGAAGCCTTCGACACCGCCTCGCTCCGGCGCGCCAAGAAATCCTCCTCTTCGGTGTCCCTGCATCCCGACGCGCTCAGGAGGCTCCCGTACGGCAACCCGATCGTTCGCCCGGGCGTCATCGTCACCAACCGCAGCAACGGCAACGACCGGCTCATCATCAACGGCCGCAAGCACAGCGGGAAGATCGGCAACTACCTGCAGAAGAACACGCCCCTCGGCGACCTCGACCGCGGCTACCTGGACCGCGGCAGCATGGCCCGGCTGCCGAACATCGGCAAGACGACGGGCGTCGTCGAGGGCAAGAACGGCCGTTCGTTCCTGTTGACGACGCGCGGACTCGCACGGACCGACGGCACCGGGAAGTTCCGGTCGTCGACGAAGAGCCAGGACTGGCGCAAGGCGCTCAAGTCCGAGGTGCCGCGTTCCGGCGGTTGGAGCCGCGTCGTGGCCGTGCGCCAGAACGGCAAGAGCCAGATCTACATCCTGCGCAACGGCGTGCTCCGGCCCGTGTCGAAGGCTCGTGCCCGCCAGGTCAACGGAGGGTCGATGCCCAAGGTGCACGTCATCCTCAAGGTCACCAAGAAGCAGTTCTCGGTGGGTTCGCGGCTCTGACCCTCACAGTTCCTCTACCGCATCGGACCTGGGGGACCGCAGCACCGACGTCCAAGGCATCTATGCTCACCTATCGTGAACCACACGCCTGCCCGCCACGTCGCGCCACGGGACGAACCGTCCCGCGGGCCGGCGCACGCCCGGACGCTGCGACGGCACTCGCTCGTGCGCGCCGTCGGGATGGTGGCGACCGCGGCCGTCGCCTTCGCGGGCGTCGGGGCCGCGACGGCGGCCGTCAAGCTCACGGGGAACATCCAGACCGTCGACGCCGACGCCGCACTGGGCTCGGACCGCCCCGAGGTCGTCGTCCCTGAGGACCCGTCCGCGGGGTCGCCCCTCAACGTCCTGCTGCTCGGCTCGGACTCCCGCGGGGGCGACAACGCCGGCGTGGTCGACGACGGCACGGACGGTGCCCGGTCCGACACCACGATGATCATGCACATCTCCGCCGACCGGTCCCGCGTGGAGCTGATGTCGATCCCGCGCGACACGACGATCGACGTCCCCGCGTGTCCCACGTCCTCCGGCGGGGAGACCGCGCCGCTGTACGGGACGAAGTTCAACGGAGCCTTCGCCCAGGGCGTCATGACCGGCGGCGACGTCGAGTCCGGCGCCCTGTGCACGATGAAGACGATCGAGACGATCTCCGACGTGCGCATGGACGGGTTCATCGTCGTCGACTTTGCCGGGTTCGAGAAGATGATCGAGGCGCTCGGCGGCGTCGAGATGTGCATCCCGAACGACATCTCGTCGAAGAAGGCGGACAACCTCGTGCTGTCCGCGGGCACGCAGAAGCTCGACGGCGAGACCGCGCTGAAGTACGCCCGTGCCCGGACCGGCCAGGGGCTCGGCGACGGCTCCGACATCGGCCGGATCGGCCGCCAGCAGGAGCTCATGGCCGCCCTCGCGCGCACCGTCCTCGGCCAGAACCTGCTCACCGACTCCCCGCAGCTCCTGCAGTTCCTCGGAGCCGTGACCGACTCGCTCACGATGAGCAGCAACCTCGGCTCGATCCAAGGACTCGCCGGGCTGGCGTACAGCGCCCGCGGCCTGCGACCTGACACGATCGCCTTCATGACGGTCCCGTGGCAGTACGACCCGTCGAACCCCAACAACGTGGTGCTCACCGACGATGCGGTGACGGTGTTCGACAACCTCAAGCACGACCGTCCACTGAGCGACGTGATCGAGGAGGAGCCGGCGGACGAGGAGAGCGCAGCCGGCAAGGACGGCTCGACCGACGACGAGTCCGCGAACGACGCGGCGGACGAGGACGACACGGCGAACGACACGACCGACGGGTCCGGCGAGCAGCCGGCCGACGAGAACGAGGACGCCACGGACGCCGAGCCGGAGCCGGAACCCACCGAGACCCGTGAGGCCGGCGCCGAAGCCTTCACGGGCGCCGACGTCACCTCGGTCTGCGGGTGATCTCGTGACGGACGAGCGACGCATCCCCCCGAGCTTCACGCCCACCGGCGGCCACAGCTCGCGCCCCCAGCAGACCGGCGACGCCATCTCGGTCGGCGGCGCCGGCTCCGCCCGGCCACGTCCCGGCGGCCGCGTGGGACGCCGTGACGACGCCGTGCCGATGGAGTCGCGCGAGCCCCGCGTCCGCCGGCAGTCGTCGCGCGAGATCCCCGTGACGCCGCAGGCACCGCAACGCCGGTCCGCGGCGCCCTCGCGGCAGCCGCAGTCGTACGCCCCCGCCGTCGGCAGCTCGCGGACCAATGCACCGCGGCCTGCGGGGCAGCCCGCCGCCCGACGACCCGCCGGCGACTCCGGGACACGCGTCATGCCTGCCCGGCAGCGTCCGCCGGCAGCCGCCGCCACGCCCGCCGCAGCACGCGGCAACGGTGGCGGGTCGGGGCGCGGCCCCTCCGGACCCGGGCGGAACCGTCCGGGCGGGTTCCGGGTGCGCAAGCGTCGGGTCGCCGGGCTCGCGTTCCTCCTCGTCCTGGTGCTGCTCCTCGCCTGGCCGATCGGCCTCATCATCTGGGCCGACGGGCAGATCCAGCACACCGACGCCCTCTCGGACGCCGAGGGGACGCCGGGGACCACGTACCTGCTCGCCGGGTCCGACGCCCGCGGCTCGGGCGGCGTCGACGACGGCACCTCCGGCGCTCGCACCGACACGATCATGGTGCTGCACAAGCCGCGGAGCGGCCCGACCGCGCTCATCTCCATCCCTCGCGACACCTACGCCGAGATCCCCGGCGAGGGCATGAACAAGGTGAACGCCGCCTACGCCTGGGGCGGCGCGCCCCTGCTCGTGCGGACCGTCGAGGCTCTCAGCGGCCTCACCGTGGACCACTACGCCGAGGTCGGGTTCGGCAGCCTCGAGGAGATCGTGGACGCCGTCGGCGGCGTCGAGCTCTGCCTCGACTACGACGTCGACGACCCGAAGTCCGAGCTGGTCTGGGAGGCAGGATGCCACCAGTCCGACGGCGCCACCGCGCTCGCCTTCTCCCGCATGCGGTACTCGGACCCCAAGGGCGACATCGGGCGGGGCGAGCGGCAGCAGCAGGTGATCGCCGGCATCGCCGACACGGCCGTGCAGCCGAGCGTGCTCCTCAACCCGATCGACCAGGTCCAGCTCGTCGGCGCCGGGACGGACGCCCTGGTGGTCGACCAGAAGACGGGTTTGTTCAACCTGGGACGGCTCGCTCTCGCCTTCAAGGGGGCGACCGGTCCCGAAGGGGTCACGGGCACGCCGCCGATCGCCAACCCCGGCTACAACCCGGGTGGCGGCGTCGGCTCGACCGTCCTGCTCGCCGAGGACGCCGACCAGTTCTGGGCGGACCTTCGCGACGGAAACCTCGAGCCGGGTTCGACGGTCGGCGGTCTCTGACCCCGCCGAGGTAGTAGGACAACGGCCGAGGTAGGAGCGCTCGTTCCAGTGGGCGAGACGTTGTCCACAGGGGCGCGCAAGGGACCTGTGGTTTCGCTACGGTGTCGTGGATGTCGCCGTCGACTCCCCTGGTGAAGGAACCCTTGATGTCCCGTGCCACCATCCTCGGTGCGGCCGCGCTGGTCGCGCTGCTGCTCGCCGGATGCACCACCGCCGAACCCGCACCCACAGAGCCAGGGACGACGGCGGAGGCCACCTCGAGCCCGTCGCCCTCGCCCGTCGAGTCCTCACCCGCTCCGGTCGTGATCGCTCCCGAGCGGCCCGCCGAGATGGATGACGACGGCTACCAGGGTGCCGAGGCCGCCGCGAAGTACTTCCTCAGCCTCGACGACCACATGATGAAGACAGGCGACACCGCCGAATGGGAGGCGATGTCGCACGAGGAATGCAGCACGTGCACCAAGCGGCTCGAACAGGCCCGGACCATCGCCGAGAACGGGGATGAATTTCATGGCGGCGAAATGACCGTGGAGATCCTGCACACCTACGAGCAAGATGAACCCACCGGCATCTGGCCCATCGACATCAGTGTGGAAGTCGAACCAGTCACCATCACTAATCAGGAAGGTGACGAAGTGTTCAGCGAGGACGCTGTGGTTGCCGAACAGCGCATCGAAGTGACCCACCAGCGCGATCGTTGGGTCATCGTCAACGTGGTCGGCGCCGAGCATCTCGATCGGGACGACGCATGAACGCTGTTCGACTCGCAACCCTCTGTTTTTCGCTCGCACTGAGCGCGACACCCGCACCACCAGCGCCCTCGACTCTCCATCGCCGTCTTCGCCTCCGGGCTATCAGGGCTACGTCGACGACGAGAGCAACACCGCGCACGTCGGCGGCGTCGGCGAGGGCGCCAACCCCGCGACGTCCGAGGACGACGGCCCCCGCGACCGCTACTTCCGCACCGACACCCACACCTGCAACATCGCCACCACCGCGGACGG
>NZ_JBWPVO010000018.1:0-1646 GCF_056590155.1 Isoptericola sp. GX10416
TTGCCGGCCTCGACATGAACGTTGCGGCTCGGCGGGCCTTTGCCAACTTCGACGCGACCGCTGCGGGTCGACGGGCCATTGCCGGCCTCGACATGAACGTTGCGGCTCGGCGGGCCTTTGCCAACTTCGACGCGACCGCTGCGGGTCGACGGGCCCTTGCCGGCCTCGACATGAACGTTGCGGCTCGGCGGGCCTTTGCCAACTTCGACGTGAACGCTGCGGGTCGACGGGCCCTTGTCGGCCTCGCCACAGGGAGCATAGATCGGGCGGAGCGCCTCTTCGGGCTGCCTCCGAACCTGAGTCAACTTGGTGGAGACCTCGACGTTGAGAGGGTCGTCGTTGTAGGCCGCACCATCGGCGTTTCTCTCTACCTTGTACCGCGAACCTCGGTGTGCCGGCTTCTTCTTTCGGCGCCCGACGACGACGTCCTCAGTGTGCTTGTCGACCACGAAGACGAGGTCCTGACCGACTGCGAAGCACTTCTCGATCGCTGCACCCGATCAGAGCTCGGGACCTTCGTGGGTCTCGCACGCGATGCCGTACATGCCCACGGCGACGGCCACGTCCGGGCAGCTCAGAGCTTGGCAGCAACGACACTCGACAGCCTGTTGTCGACGGTCCACGGTGCCACTTTCGCCCGAGACCGCCTGAGCCATCGACGAGGCGACGAACCAGACACGGAACTAACCACCAGCCCTCTCGCGTACCAGCTGGTGCACCTTCCGCTGTGGTGCGCGCACGAGGGCTCTGTTGCAAAAATCGTGAAGCTTGAGCATGCTTGGCGGAGATTGGACGGACGGAACGATGACGGATTTCAAGTGGCGCCATTTCCAGGGTGATGTGATCCTGTGGGCGGTGCGCTGGTATTGTCGCTATCCGATCAGCTATCGCGACCTTGAGGAAATGCTGGCGGAACGCGGCATTTCGGTCGACCATACGACGATCTATCGCTGGGTCCAGTGCTACGCCCCGGAGATGGAGAAGCGGCTGCGCTGGTTCTGGCGGCGTGGCTTTGATCCGAGCTGGCGCCTGGATGAAACCTACGTCAAGGTGCGGGGCAAGTGGACCTACCTGTACCGGGCAGTCGACAAGCGGGGCGACACGATCGATTTCTACCTGTCGCCGACCCGCAGCGCCAAGGCAGCGAAGCGGTTCCTGGGCAAGGCCCTGCGAGGCCTGAAGCACTGGGAAAAGCCTGCCACGCTCAATACCGACAAAGCGCCGAGCTATGGTGCAGCGATCACCGAATTGAAGCGCGAAGGAAAGCTGGACCGGGAGACGGCCCACCGGCAGGTGAAGTATCTCAATAACGTGATCGAGGCCGATCACGGAAAGCTCAAGATACTGATCAAGCCGGTGCGCGGTTTCAAATCGATCCCCACGGCCTATGCCACGATCAAGGGATTCGAAGTCATGCGAGCCCTGCGCAAAGGACAGGCTCGCCCCTGGTGCCTGCAGCCCGGCATCAGGGGCGAGGTGCGCCTTGTGGAGAGAGCTTTTGGCATTGGGCCCTCGGCGCTGACGGAGGCCATGGGCATGCTCAACCACCATTTCGCAGCAGCCGCCTGATCGGCGCAGAGCGACAGCCTACCTCTGACTGCCGCCAATCTTTGCAACAGAGCCCACCATGCCCGTGCACGCGACAG
>NZ_JBWPVO010000018.1:2337-42706 GCF_056590155.1 Isoptericola sp. GX10416
GACGGTGTTCGGCATTCTGAATCTCACCGAGGACTCCTTCTTCGATGAGAGCCGGCGGCTAGACCCCGCCGGCGCTGTCACCGCGGCGATCGAAATGCTGCGAGTCGGATCAGACGTCGTGGATGTCGGACCGGCCGCCAGCCATCCGGACGCGAGGCCTGTATCGCCGGCCGATGAGATCAGACGTATTGCGCCGCTCTTAGACGCCCTGTCCGATCAGATGCACCGTGTTTCAATCGACAGCTTCCAACCGGAAACCCAGCGCTATGCGCTCAAGCGCGGCGTGGGCTACCTGAACGATATCCAAGGATTTCCTGACCCTGCGCTCTATCCCGATATTGCTGAGGCGGACTGCAGGCTGGTGGTTATGCACTCAGCGCAGCGGGATGGCATCGCCACCCGCACCGGTCACCTTCGACCCGAAGACGCGCTCGACGAGATTGTGCGGTTCTTCGAGGCGCGGGTTTCCGCCTTGCGACGGAGCGGGGTCGCTGCCGACCGGCTCATCCTCGATCCGGGGATGGGATTTTTCTTGAGCCCCGCACCGGAAACATCGCTGCACGTGCTGTCGAACCTTCAAAAGCTGAAGTCGGCGTTGGGGCTTCCGCTATTGGTCTCGGTGTCGCGGAAATCCTTCTTGGGCGCCACCGTTGGCCTTCCTGTAAAGGATCTGGGTCCAGCGAGCCTTGCGGCGGAACTTCACGCGATCGGCAATGGCGCTGACTACGTCCGCACCCACGCGCCTGGAGATCTGCGAAGCGCAATCACCTTCTCGGAAACCCTCGCGAAATTTCGCAGTCGCGACGCCAGAGACCGAGGGTTAGATCATGCCTAGCATTCACCTTCCGGCCGCCCGCTAGCGGACCCTGGTCAGGTTCCGCGAAGGTGGGCGCAGACATGCTGGGCTCGTCAGGATCAAACTGCACTATGAGGCGGCGGTTCATACCGCGCCAGGGGAGCGAATGGACAGCGAGGAGCCTCCGAACGTTCGGGTCGCCTGCTCGGGTGATATCGACGAGGTTGTGCGGCTGATGCACGACGCTGCGGCGTGGATGTCCGCCAAGGGAACGCCCGCCTGGGACGTCGCGCGGATCGACCGGACATTCGCGGAGACCTTCGTCCTGAGATCCGAGCTCCTAGTCGCGAGTTGCAGCGACGGCATCGTCGGCTGTTGCACCTTGTCGGCCGAGGATCCCGAGTTCTGGCCCGACGCCCTCAAGGGGGAGGCCGCATATCTGCACAAGCTCGCGGTGCGACGGACACATGCGGGCCGGGGTGTCAGCTCCGCGCTGATCGAGGCTTGCCGCCATGCCGCGCGAACGCAGGGGTGCGCCAAGCTGCGGCTCGACTGCCACCCGAACCTGCGTGGCCTATACGAGCGGCTCGGATTCACCCACGTCGACACTTTCAATCCCGGCTGGGATCCAACCTTCATCGCAGAACGCCTAGAACTCGAAATCTAACGTCCGTTCGGGCATCGAGGTCCATGTCGGGGTGGGACGGGCCCGTGGCTTCAAGATCACTTGCAGTCCGACCGCGATGTCTTGGTTGCGCGAGAGGTTGTCGATATGGCTCTGTTGCAAAAATCGTGAAGCTTGAGCATGCTTGGCGGAGATTGGACGGACGGAACGATGACGGATTTCAAGTGGCGCCATTTCCAGGGTGATGTGATCCTGTGGGCGGTGCGCTGGTATTGTCGCTATCCGATCAGCTATCGCGACCTTGAGGAAATGCTGGCGGAACGCGGCATTTCGGTCGACCATACGACGATCTATCGCTGGGTCCAGTGCTACGCCCCGGAGATGGAGAAGCGGCTGCGCTGGTTCTGGCGGCGTGGCTTTGATCCGAGCTGGCGCCTGGATGAAACCTACGTCAAGGTGCGGGGCAAGTGGACCTACCTGTACCGGGCAGTCGACAAGCGGGGCGACACGATCGATTTCTACCTGTCGCCGACCCGCAGCGCCAAGGCAGCGAAGCGGTTCCTGGGCAAGGCCCTGCGAGGCCTGAAGCACTGGGAAAAGCCTGCCACGCTCAATACCGACAAAGCGCCGAGCTATGGTGCAGCGATCACCGAATTGAAGCGCGAAGGAAAGCTGGACCGGGAGACGGCCCACCGGCAGGTGAAGTATCTCAATAACGTGATCGAGGCCGATCACGGAAAGCTCAAGATACTGATCAAGCCGGTGCGCGGTTTCAAATCGATCCCCACGGCCTATGCCACGATCAAGGGATTCGAAGTCATGCGAGCCCTGCGCAAAGGACAGGCTCGCCCCTGGTGCCTGCAGCCCGGCATCAGGGGCGAGGTGCGCCTTGTGGAGAGAGCTTTTGGCATTGGGCCCTCGGCGCTGACGGAGGCCATGGGCATGCTCAACCACCATTTCGCAGCAGCCGCCTGATCGGCGCAGAGCGACAGCCTACCTCTGACTGCCGCCAATCTTTGCAACAGAGCCCGCACGAGAGGTACTTCCGCGCGAAGGGCGACGAACCGCGAACTGAGTTCTTCTCCCGGCACGCCACGGTTCACGCGACCGACAGCGGGCAACTCACTCGTGAGAACTCGTTGCTGGCGCTCATGATGCTCGCGAGCCTGTTGGGATGGCAGAACCGTCTCTAGCCGAGCGAACGCCCGTCAGAAACGACCGTTTTTGGCGAGTTGTGACATCCATCCGGCGATCGGCTCCATGGCGGGGAAGTACACCGGTCAAAAACCGGTGTCCAAAGGTGTGGCGGTCAGAACTCTGCGGAGACGTTTTCGGTAGCGTCGCCGCATGGCGATGACGTTCGGCTACGCGCGGATCTCGACCGCGGGGCAGACTCTGGACTCCCAGCTCGACGCGCTGACGACGGCCGACGTCGATCGCCGGCAGATCAGGATCGAGACGGCATCGGGCGCGCGAGACGACCGCCCGGTGCTGACCGAGCTCGTCGAGCAGGTCCAGGACGGCGACACGATCGTGGTCACGAAACTGGACCGGCTGGGACGGTCAGTGGCCCACCTGGTCGACCTCACGACCCGACTGGATGCCCGAGGTGTGGCCCTGCGGTCGCTTTCCGAGCAGATCGACACCTCGACCGCTGCCGGCCGGTTCATGGTCCACATGCTCGCCGCGCTGGCCCAGATGGAACGCGACCTGATCCGCGAACGCACCATTGCCGGTTTGGCCTCCGCCCGAGCTCGAGGACGAGTCGGAGGCCGCCCCACCGTCATGACACCCGAGCGCCGCGAGGCGGCCGCCGCACTGCTCGCCGACGGTCAGTCGGCGGCCGCCGTCGCCCGTGCGCTCGGCGTCAGCGAGTCAACTGTCCGCCGGCATGCGCTTGTGCGGGAGCATCAGGCAGGGGTGTAGATGACCTGGATGGTCTTAATCTGGCTCTCAGGAAGGACGACGTAGCGGCCGATATCGCCCTTCGGCGCGAAGCAAGGGTCCCCGGGCCGCTTACGGGCGAGCGGGTGAGTGAGGGCCAGGCTTCGGTCGTGGTCCTCGGGGTCGGTGTCGAAAGTCTCGAGGAGGCCACGCCAGACAGTTCCGTCGAGGAGTTCGACGAGCAGCGCCGGCTGGATTGAGCGGTTCGGGAGGTAGCTGTCGAACAGTCGATTCCAGACCCTGCCGGGACTGATCCGCGGTGGCTCACGCCACCGCAAGGATGCCGCAATCCATGCCAGCAGCGAGGCCAGAAGCGCGGTCCCTACTACGGCGCCGAGGTAGGGCACCACGTCGGTGGGTGCGGCGAATGCCTCGGGTCCCGCCGCCTGGGCTCGACGATAGAGAGGGAGCCATGGCCAGTACAGGAGCAGCACCGATGCGGCGCCCGTAGCGGCTAGCGATACGAGGACGACCCGTGCGACTTCCGTAAGAACAGTCTCCTTGACCGCCGGAGTGTGTCGCCCCTGAATCAGTTGCCAGAGGATGCCCGGTGCCAACAGCAGCAGGAAGGAGACCAGGGCAGCGAGACTGTTCGGAATCAATCGTCGTCGTCGTCCGCCTCAAGGTCAGCCATCGTCTGGCTACTGACCTTCCCGACGTCGTTGAACGCAAAGGAGGACCCCAGCAGGCTCCTCTCGCTCAGCTGCTTCTCTTCCCTTCCGTGGAAGGGCTCTCGGTCACGGGGGTCGGTCATGGTCGATCTTCCTCTCGTCGATCCGGTGGACCAGGGTATGGAGGCACCATGCCATCTGATACCGACAGGGATCGCCCGCCTGCGTAGCGTCCGACCGCCTGGACAGGGCATACCGACTAGCCTCAGGCCATGCCACGTTCCGCGAGTGAGCAGTCTCGTATCACTGTTGTCGATCGACTGGTCGCTGGAGGTGTCGGGCGTAGCGAGGCAACGATCCAGTCCGACATCCGGATGTTGCTGCTCGACCCGGAGCTCGGGCTGGAGGAGGTCCAGCTTGAGACCCAGGTGGGCGAGGGCAAGCGGATCGACATCGAGGCGGGCGCGACTGTCATCGAGGTCAAGCGGTCCCTGGTGAGCCCGAAGGCTCGGGAGACGGCGATGGGACAGCTTGCTGGCTACGTCGTGGCTCGGGCGGCGGAGTTCGGTGGCCGGTACGTCGGGGTCCTGACGGACGGCGTGCGCTGGTACGCCTACCACGAGGCCGGTGGTGAGCTCGAGGAAGCGACGTCCCACACGGCCAGTGCCGGTCCTGCGGGTGCCGCCGCGCTGATGTCCTGGCTTGAGGGTGTCCTGGCGACGAAGCAAGGAGTCCGGCCGGTGCCATCAGAGATCGCTGCCCGGCTCGGTTCGACAAGCTCGTCGCACCAGCTCGACTACGCGACTCTGACCGCGATCTACGCCGACAGCAGCCACCTACCGACAGTGCAGCTCAAGCGAGAGCTGTGGGCCAAGCTGCTCCGCTCTGCGCTCGGCACCCAGTTCATCGACGACGATGCTCTCTTCCTCGAGCACACGCTGCTGGTCAACTCCGCTGAGATCATCGCCCACCTGGTCGTTGGGCTACCGGCAGCCGAGCTGGCGCCCGCCACGCTGCTCTCCGGTGACCAGTTCGAGACCGCGGGACTCCACGGCGTCGTTGACCGCGACTTCTTCGACTGGGTCCTCGAAGTGCCAGGAGGCGAAGCGTTCATCGCCGCGATGGCACGGCGGCTGGCACGTTTCGACTGGTCCGCGGTCGAACACGACGTCCTCAAGGTGCTCTACGAGTCCGTCATCCCCGCCGCGACCCGCAAGGCACTCGGGGAGTACTACACCCCTGACTGGCTCGCCTACGAGGTCGTCCAGGAGACCGTGACCGATCCGGCGAGCCAGCGTGTTCTCGATCCATCCTGTGGGTCCGGGTCGTTCCTGTTCTATGCCGTCCGCCGCTACCTCGCGGCGTGCGAAGCAGCACAAATTCCGCTGGCGGACGCCATGCATCGGGTGTCCTCGCACGTGGTCGGCATCGACCTACACCCTGTCGCAGTCGCGCTGGCGCGGGTGACCTATCTTCTGGCGATTGGCCGGGACCGGCTCAACTCATCCGAGCGCGGTGAGCTCTCGGTGCCGGTCTACTTGGGCGACTCCCTCGGCTGGGACCAGCGCGATGACCTGCTGTCCTCGGGGCACATGGTCATCCCCACCGAGACCGGCGACCAGCTGCTTACCACCGAGCTGCGGTTTCCCGAGCACCTGCTCTCAGACGCGGCTCGCTTCGACGAGCTTGTCCATGCCCTTGTCCAGGAGTCCGGGCGTGCTGCTGCCGCGAGCGGCCGGCACAAGGCCCGACGTCTCTCTGAGGGCACTGTCCGCCGGCTCGCCCTCGACGAAAGCGACATGGCGGTCCTCTCGGAGAACTTCGTGAGGCTGCGCCAGCTCCACGAAGACGACCGTAACCACATCTGGTCGTACTACATCCGCAACGTTGCCCGACCCACCTGGCTCACGCGCGAGGAGAACCGCGTCGACGTCCTGATCGGGAACCCGCCCTGGTTGTCCTACCGAAACATGTCGGCCGCGATGCAGGACACGTTCAAGGAGATGGCCAAGGACCGTGGGTTCTGGTCCGACGAGCGCACCGCAACCCATCAGGATCTGGCCGGCCTCTTCATCGCTCGCGCCGTCGAACGCTACCTGCGTTCTGGCGGTCGCTTCGGCTTCGTCGTGCCGAACCCTGTCATCGACCGCGACTACTGGTCAGGGTTCCGCACGGGCAAGTTCGAGGCCGGCACCTACGTCGCGTTCTCTCCGTCATGGGACCTGCGGCGACTCCGGCCCCATCTGTTCCCCCGAGGCTCGGCCGTCGTCTATGGCCAGCGCGGCGAGGCGGCCAAACCGATGCCTGCCGACATCGAAGTCTGGGCTGGCCGTGCACCGGCTCCGCACGCCCTGGCCGGCGACCCGCTCGCGACGATCACCCGAAAGCCGGGGCGAGCGATCGTTGGCTCGGCCGGCACCGTGGCCTCGCCGTACGCCGCGAGGTTCTCGCAGGGAGCGAACCTCGTGCCGCGACTGCTGTTCCGCGTCCAGGAGGACTCGAGGTCTGCTCTCGGTGCTCCTGCTGGCCGTCGGGCAGTGCGTTCACAGCGCACCGTCAGCGAGAAGCCGCCATGGAAGAACCTGCCGGACCTCACCGGGTCGATCGAGTCAGAGTTCGTCTGGCCGACCATTCTGGGTGAGCACGTCCTGCCTTTCCGCATCACACCGCCCGCCGAGTTCGTTGTCCCGCTTAGGAGCGACGGAACACTGCTCACCGGCAGCCAGGCCGACCGTTGGCCGGGCCTGGCCTCCTGGATGCGCCAGGCGGCCGAGGTCTGGCAGGACAACCAGGGCGGCAAGCTGACCCTGTCCAAGCAGATCGACCACATGAAGAAGCTGACCCAGCAAGTACCCGTCGCCTCGACGCGCGTGGTCTACGCGGCATCCGGGATGCACCTTGCGGCCGCCGTCTTACGCGACTCTCGCGCAATCGTCGAACACGGCGCCTACTGGGCTGCCGTGTCGTCTCCCGACGAAGCGTCCTACCTGGTCGCGATCCTCAACGCCCCCAGCCTCACCGAGCTCGTCCGCCCGTACATGTCGTATGGCAAGGACGAGCGCCACATCGACAAGAACGTCTGGAAACTGCCCATCCCGAAGTACGACCCGGACAACGTTGACCACGTCCGCGTCGTGGAGCTCTCCGAAACGCTCACCCGCGAGGTCCACGAGCTCGAGTTCTCCACGACCAACTTCGTCGTCCAACGCCGTGCCGTGCGGACCCACCTCGCCCAGAGTTCAGCCGGAATCGAACTGGACGATCTCGTCGCCGAGATCGTTCACGAATAGATCGTAGGAGTGCACCGCAGCCAACCCCACGCCGATGCGCCGGCGGTTCGAGTCGTTGATCAAGCCACCGGCCGTGCCCGACCGAAGTCTTGGCGTTCTACCCTCATCGGTGTGGAGGAGTTGGTGACGCCACGGATGGTGGCTGAGCAGTTGGGCGTCACGCCGACGACGGTGCGCACGTGGCTACGCCTCCGCGGCGAGTCGCCAACGAACGGTCGCTGGCGCCTGGACCCGCAGACAGTGCAGGCCCTCACCGACGCCTACCTGGCTCGGGTCCGTGAGACGGAACGCACGACCTGCGGTGTTCAGGGATGCACCCGACCGTGCACCGTGCGCACAAAGCTGTGCAGGGTGCACGCTCGACGGCTACGCCGCAACGGAGACCTTGAGCCACGCGACGGCGCTCAGCACCAGCGCGCCAAGACTCACTGCCCGAGGGGCCACGAGTACACCGAAGCCAACACGTATGTCTTCAGCGACGGCCGGCGACGGTGCCGACGTTGCCGCATCGACGCCGCCGTAGCCAGCAAACGGCGCCGCCGATCAAGCGCCGCGCCGTCCGAGGAGCGCACCGCTCCCGGAGTGACCGTCCATCCCCAATTGCACGCGTACGGCCTCGGCGAGTTCCGGCTCGCGGCCAGGCCGGACGGGCAGTCGCCCGGTGATGTCGCCGTACTCCTCGTCGAGCTGGGCCAGGGCGAGAACGGTGAGCGGGTCCATCAGGCCAGGGTGCCCGAGGGGGGCGCTTGCTGCTGACGTTATCCACAGGGGTGTCGGCGGCAGGTCGTACGGTCGCGGCAGGAGGTGAGCACGATGTCCGGTGCTGACGCCGTCGAGTCGCTGGCGCTGCTGTCCCTGGCGACGTTCGCCGTCGGCCTGCTGCCCCGGCGAGTGTGGTTCGTGCTGCGACTCGCACGCGGTTGCGCGCTTCTCGTCCTCTTCGTGTTGGGCCTGGACTGGGCAGCGAACGTCGCGCAGGCCGGCCTCCTGCCGCTCATGCCGGCGTGGATGTTGGGGCTCGCCGTGCCCGGCATAGCGTGGCGTCTCGGGCAGGCCGTCCGGTGGATCATGGCTCGGGTGCGTGCACGTCGCCGGGTGCGGCAGGTCGCGTACGCCTGACTACTGTCGCCCTCGTGTCACGGCGCTCGCCCAGAGCCAGGCCCAGCCCTGGCGGCCGTGCTGGTCGAGGTATTAACCGGCCAATCGAGGTCTTGATGTGATGACCGCTGAAGGAGCCCTGGTGGCGGAAGTGGATCACCCTGCGGCTTCGTCTCCTGCGGTGGCCGAGAGATGCGCACGCCGTCCCGCGCTGCTGCTGGCGCTTCCTCGGCCTGGTCCCGCAGCGGTACCGTCTCGATTCCGTCCGGCCACCCGCCCGGCGGCTCGCGTCGTCGATTTCCCACCCCCACAGCCTACGCAGTAGTTAGAACACGAGTTCGATTCGAGGCGATCCTCGACGTCGGCAGGGACTACAGGCGGGGACCCTGCTGTGTCGGTGGGTCGGGTTGCGGCGGGTCGATGTTGGGCGGCGCGGGCTTGATGGCGTTCTTGGGTCCGGCACCGGTGGCCCGCGCGATGCTGGCCGGCATGAGCGTCCCGCCGCGCTGGATGCGCGCCTTGTCGACCTCGAGCACGCGGTCCCCGCCTGCGGTGGGTGTCCAGTAGCGCCGGTAGCTCATGACGTGGGTGCAAGTCTCGGAGAGCCGTTCAGCGGACTCTTGGGATCGAGCGCGCCCGGTGGTTTCGTCGAAGACTCCTCGGGCGTATTGCGAGGGAACCCAACGTCCGCCGAGCTTGTGCTCGTCGGGCGCCAGCTCGCCGGCTGTCAACGCCGCGGTGTAGTCCTGTCGCCAGCGTTGCCGGATCTGCGCCTCGGAGACCTCGAAGGGCACCTCGACGTCGACGACGTCGACGTCGTAGCCGGCCTTGGCGAGCTGCTTGCCCAGGGCCTCGGCCTTGTCGGGGCTGGACAGGACGGAGTCGATGACGATGTTCACGCCCTCTTCCAGTGCCTCGCTGCGGACTCGGGCGGCGAGGTAGGAAGACTCCTCGTGCACGAGGGACGACAGCTCCAGCGGGTAGAAGCCCTCGCCGGCTTGCTCGCGTTGAGCGACCTCGGGCGGCTTAAGGAACGTCTCGTAGGACCCGTCTCGTAGAGCTGCGAAGAGCAGCTCGCGCTTGAACTCGTCGGGGTCGATCTTGAGCCAGGCGTTCTCCTCGAGGCCGAGCACGTGCCGTTGGGTGTACCCCTTGCCGGCGCCGGGTGGGCCGGCCATCACGATGGCGCGGCGCTCGGTGCGTGCCCGTGGGGCGTCGGCACGGTACTCGGCAACGAGCCGCTCGTGCAGCATCGCGCGCGCCGCCCGGGGCTGGTCGACCTGGCCGTCCTTGAACCATGCCGGGTTCCGCACCGAGGAATGCGGGCTGTTCTCGCCGAGGGGGCCGTCGGGGCGCATGAAGGCGCGGACGGCCTGCCGGTGTGCGTCGATCGGGTCTGATTGGTCTTCGGGGCTCACGGGTCATGAGCCTGGACGACTCAGGGCTTTGCGTCCAGCACTGCGTCGTAGAGCGCGGCGTCGATCAGGCCATCGTTGAGTGCTCGTCCGACCTCGGCGAAGGTATGCGCGCCTTCGGGCACGACGACCAGGTCGTCGAGGAGGTCGTCGACGCTCGGGTGCTGGTCGTAGGGGAAGCGCGCGAGCTCGTCGAGAACCTGCTCGCGTGTCAGCTCGCCGGCCGCGTACTGCTGGGCGATCTCGTACGGTGTGGCGCCGTGGAACCCTTCGGGGACGTCGGCCACGGCCTTGACCATCTTGCTCACCGCGGCCTGGGACACGCGGAGCTGCTTCGCGAGCGTGACTTGGGTGTACTTGCCCGACTGCAACAGCTCGCGAACCCTGCGTGCGTACTTGACTCCGGCGAGGTCGCGCTTGGCCCGCATGGCCAGTACCTCGCGCACGTCGTCGTCGATCGTCGTCATTTCGCTCACCTCCTATTACAACTCCAGGTTATACCTGTTGGGGGTGGGACGCCAGGCGGTCAGAGCCGCGGGCCGCCCTGTGTCGGGCCGCGGTGGGTCGGGTCGTCTTCCGGTCGGGGCCCGGTCTGCTGCTCGCGGAGCCGGCGCGCTCGCTCGACCATGTCGTCGACCTTGCGTCCGACGTCGTCGCGCTGGCGCTTCTCCTGGGCCTTGCGCACGAGGTCGTCGACGCGGGTGCTGATCGCGGTGCGGGGCTGGTCGTCGTCGCGGGTGCCGCTCCAGCCGCGGGCCGGGTCGTCGCTGCGCACCGTCTCCAACGCCTTGGCGGCCTCGGCGTGGGCGCTGGCCTGCTCGCCGCGGATGTCGCCAGTCCCCAGCGGGTCGTCGCCGGTGACTCCGTAGCGGTCACGGTAGGCGACGACCTTGCGCACCGCGGTCTGCCACTGATCGCGCTGTGCGCTCTGCTCGGGCGGTGCGGTGAGGTGCTCGAGGGCCCAGCTCGGCGGGTCGGTGGCGACATCGTCGACGAGGCGGTCCAGACGGGCGGCGACGAGGTCAGCCTGCCGGTTGAGCCAGGCGGCGACCTGCGGGTCGATCTGCCGCTCGGGCAGCTCGACGCGCTCGGGTATCTCGGGGGCGTCGATGGTGGCGGCCATGACCTCGTGCAGCACGACCTCACGGTCCTCGTCGTCGAACCGGCCGAGGAGGTAGGCGCCGACGTCGCCCATTGCGTCGGCGCCGAGGTGCTGCGCCGCGGTCGTGGCGGCTGCCCGCACGGCGTTGACTCGGCCCTCGACCTCGTCCAACCGGTGCCCGGCGATGGCCTGTTCCAGGACGGTGTGCGTCAACGGCTCTGCAACCTGGATCCGGGCGGCCAGTTCGTCGCCGGCGCCGTCCTGGAGCATCTGTGCGGGGTCCTGACCGTCAGGCAGCTCGAGGCCGGCCGCTGCGGCGGCTTCGGTCGGGGTCAGCATGGACCAAACCCGTGCGGCAGCCTTGCGGCCTGCCGTGTCGCCGTCCAGCGCGACGACGAGGTCGGACAGGTCGCGGCCGCCAGCCTGCCGCAAGGCGTCGAGGTGCTGCTCGGTGACGCCGGTGCCGCAGGCGGCCACCGGCACGACGTCGGGGGCCGCGATGCGCAGGGCGGCGACGTCGGCGGGGCCCTCGACGAGCACGGGGCGGTCACCGGCGGCGAGCCGCTCGCGCGCTTCGGGGTCGAGCCCGTAGAGCACCTCGCGCTTGCGGTAGGCGTCGGTCTCGGGGGTGTTGAGGTACTTCGGGGCCTTGGGGTCCTCGACGCCCGGGTTGAGTCGAGCCGTGACGGCCACGACGTCGCCGGCAGCGTCGTGGATCGGGAACACGATCCGGTCGCGGAACCGGTCGATGAGCTTGCCGTGGCGGGTCTCGGTGGCGACGCCGGCGGCGAGCATGTCCTCGCGGCTGTATCCGGCGTCGTCGAGGGCCTCGACAAGGTTCGTCCAGCCGGCCGGCGCGACGCCGTACTCGGCGCCGTCGAGGCCGCGGCTGGTCATGTAGTCGCGGGCCCAGGTCTCAGTGCTGGACTGCTCGGACCACCAGGTCCACGCGGCGCGGTGGACCTCGACGACGCGGGCGTGCGCTGCGGGGTCGACGTCCTCGGGCAGCGTGGGGATGTCGTAGGTCTGCGGGATCACCGCATCCGGTGCGGGCGTGATCCATGCCGGCAGTGCCCGGGTGTCGAGGTCGGCCAGCGCGGGCGCGCCGAGGCGGTAGTGCAGCACCCGCGCCACGGATGCCGCGTCGTCGAGGCCCTGTTGCGCAGCCGCGGCGCGCAGCAGGTCGACGACGTCGGCGCCCGCGGCCTCGTGCAGGGCCAGGCGCTGAGCCAGCACGGGCCAGGCGTCGTCCGCGAGGATCGCGCCGGCGTGCTCGGACACCGCGGCCTGTACCGCGGTTTCGTGCCGCTGCTCACGCCCGGGCTCGAGGAGCCGGGTGTAGGCGTCCTCGTAGGCCGGGACCAGCCGCGCCAGGGAGTGCGCCTGGTCGTACTCAGTCTCGATGGTCTCGCTGGCGGAGACCTCGGCGCCCGAGCGGGCAACCACACCCCGCAAGGCGTCGGTGACCGCGCGCTCAGGTGTGGGCTGCTCGTGCAGGTCGACGTCGAGCGCCTCGTCGACCACAACGAACATCCGGTTGGAGTGCCGGCCGCGGGTGACGGCGGTGTAGAGCTGTTCGCGGGTGGTCTGGGCCTCGACGAGGGTGTGCGAGGTGTCGACGGTCATGCCTTGCACGCGGTGGATGGTCGCGGCGTATCCGAGCTCGACGTGCTCGGCGACGTAGTCGCTCGGCAGGGTGACGCGCGCCTTGGTCTGCATGTGCTGGGCACGTAGCGCGCCGTCGCGGCCGCGGTGCGTGACCTTCCACAGGTCGCCGTTCTTGACGAAGTCGGTGGGGCCGGCCTTGAGCCGGCGGTTGTTGAGTCGGGTCACGATGATGTCGCCCTGTCCGGCCCGAGTGCCGTTGTGCAGCTCGACGCCGTCGTGCTCGACGGAGCCGGCGGTGACGCGATCGAGCCGGGCACGGGTGGCCAGCGACACGACGTCGTCGTTGCTGGCCGCCACCATGACGGACTGTCGCCCGGCGGTGGTGTCGGCGGTCCAGGCCGCGTACACGTCGTCGAGCATGTCGTCGCGGGTGCCGCCGATCGTGCGCCCGCCGTCGATGTAGAACGCCAGGGCGTCGGCGTCGCCCTCGCGCAGGCGCAGGGACGCGGCTGCCTCGGCCGCGTCCGAGAAGCGGTGTACCTCGGCCAGGTGGGCGGCGCCGGCCTGCTGGTCGATCAGGCGCAGGGCACCGCCGGCGCCCACGGCGGAGAGCTGGGCGGGGTCTCCCAGGAGGCGCACTGTGGCGCCGTGGGCCTCGGCGAGCCGCAGGGCGGCGTCCAGTTCGGGCGTGCCGGCCATGCCGGCCTCGTCGATCAACATCACGGTGCGCTCGTCCAGGCGCAGCTCGCCGCCGATCTCCGAGTCGGTCTCAGCGGCTCGGCGGTGCGCGTCGAGGAGCTTGTGCAGGGTGTCGGCCGGGGTCGCGAGCTCCTCGCCCAGGACGGCCGCGGCGGCCGCCGACGGCGCCAGTCCCAGCAGGCGCCCGCCCGATGCCTCCACGGCCCGGGCGTAGACCTGCATGGCCGAGGTCTTCCCGGTTCCCGCCGGGCCGATGCCTACCTCGACGCGGTGCCCGCCCCGCGCGAACCGCGCGACGAGGTCGCGCTGTCCGGCGTTCAGGCGCCGGCCCTGGCTCATAGCCCGTTCGAGGGCGTCGGGGGCGACGAGCATCCCACCGTCGGTCTTCGCGGCCCGCACGAGGCGGTCCTCGGCTTCGAGGACGTCCAGGCTGCTGTATCGCTGCGAGCCGTGGACGGTGTAGAGCGACTCGCCGTCGGCGCGGCGCATCGACTCCGGTGCCGGGTTGAGCTCGGGCGGGGTGAGGTCGACCGAGGACGACATGACGCCGGACACGATGACCTCGGCGAGGTCGTGGACGTCCAGGTCGTGCAGATGGGCGTGCTCGCGCGCGAGGCGGGACGCTTCGGCCTCGACGTGGAAACGGCCCCAGGTGGATCGCTTCTCGGCGATGTTCGCCATGGCCTGCTCGACCAGGTCTCCGACCGGGGTAGGGCTCACCTCTTCACTGGATACCGAAAGCGCTGACCGCACCATTTCGTCAACCGCGCGACCACTGCCCAGGACACGAATCGCAGCGTCTCGCCACTGCACGACCCGCTCACGCAGCGGGACGACGGTTCCCTTTTCTCCGCGCGTGTCCAAGGTGGCCTGCTGCGCCATCCGGTACTGCTGCGCCCGGGGGGCCTCACGCCCGTGCTTCTGCCGGTATTCACGCAGCAGATGTTCGTACTTCTCTTCGATGAGGGCACGGCGCGAAGAGAATGCGTCACGCACGCTCTTGTCGATTCCGCTGATCTCTCGAACTGCCTGCCGGCCGCTGCGGCGTGACTCGCCGTGGAAGGTCACGCCCAGGCGCCGGCGCAGCTCGGCCTCGATGTTGGTGTTGTACCGCTCGGAAGCGGCCACGCCCAGGGCGTGCAGCACGCGACCGTCGAGGGATCGCCACTTGCCATCCACGCCCTGGACCTTGTTCGAGACCGCCACATGGGTGTGGAGATTCGGGTCGCCGGTTCGTGAGTCGAGGTGGTCGAACGCCGTGGCCACCAGACCGTGAGTGTCGATCTGCGCCACACCGGCCTTGCCGACGCGCGTCAGCGCACCCTCACGCTCGACCCACTCCAGAGCTTCCTTCCACGCCGCGCGATGCGCCTCGGTGATCTGCCGGCGGGTGCTCTCGTCGCCCAGACCCCACATCACCGACACCGACTTCACGGGGGTAAAAACGAGGTCGTAGCCGGCCACAGGCTGCCGCTGGTCCTGACCGCGCGTGGCCAGGTAGCGCGCCCGGTCGGCGTCGGTCGGCATCTGGCCGTCGGCCTTCTGCGCGAGCATCGCGCCCGCCACATTCCACCGGATCAGGTCGCGCTCTACGCCGACCTCGGGGGCACGGTCGTGCTCGGCCCGGAAGTCACTGTAGGCGCGCTGCATGGCGTCCGCGAAGCCGTCGTCCTTCTGCTCGAACTGCGGGAACCGGCGCCCCAGACGAGCCGTGGCGATGGCCTGCTCAGGGCTCGATCCATCAGCGAAGGCCGCAGCGATGATGCGCTCGGCGTCGGGGTGTAGACCCTCGCCAAAGAGCGCCTTCATCTGGGCTTCCGAGACCTGCCCGGACACCCCGAGCTGCTCGACGCCAGAGCCGACCCACTGCCCCGGTGGATTGCCGCTCTGCATGTAGTAGTCAGACAGCGACTGACCAGGATCGCGCTGCACGTCGTCGGTCGCGACCTGCTTCGTGAGGTAGGTGTATCCGTCGCCGGCGTGCAGCACGTGGACGGTCATCATCGAACGCCCACCTCCTCTGCTCGCGCGACGGTCATCGCCCTAGTCTCGCCGAGCCTCACACTGAAGTGCAAGAGGTGTGTCGGACTTCTCGCTGTGGCAGTGACTCGGTTGGCGGGATCGTCATGGATGCTGTGCTGCTGTACGGTTGAGGTCGATACTGTCGATGAGGTCTGGCGTACTGGTGAGGTGAGACATGGCTACGTCTTCGAAGGTTGCTGCTCGCGAACGTGCTAGGGCTGCGCGACTTCGGATAGATCGTGACCGGGCCGAGCGGGACCGCAGGGTCGAGGAAGCGGCTGCGTCCTACTTCCTCGTCGTCGAGAAGCGCGACGAGCTCGACAGACGAGCGGGACAGTCGGTCGACGAGCTCCTCGATCTGGGACTGGCCCAACGGCGCATCGCTGAGCTGCTCGACGTTGACGCTCGCGAGGTGCGTCGACTGCGATCGATCGCCCGCCCAAACACTGACGGTGTTAGGCCGCCGGGTGACGACGGCAGCAATGACGTCGCGGATGTCCACCAGCCCTGAGCGCCGGCTCCTCGCCGCGGTCGCGTCACGCTCGGCCCGCACCCGGTTCGAGGCGAAGGTGCGACGCCTCGACCACGTCGAGTGCTGGATCTGGACCGGCGCCATCTCTGGGCAGGGCCACGGCCGGTTCTGGGTCGCGCAAGGGCACGTGGTGATCGCGCACCGGTTCGCCTACATGGCCAGTATTCCCTCGCCGGTGCTGGGCGACGTCCCGGCCGTCGTAGCCCACCGCTGTGACAACCCGCTGTGCCAGAACCCGGCACACTTGACACCCTCCTCCCCCGCGCTCAACCGCGCGGAATGGGCGTCGCGGCGGCACGTGCCCGGCGGCCCGCTTCGCGACGTCCGGGGGGCCCGCGGCCGCGCGCACGAGCTGCGAGACGCAGCGAAGGCCGGCGCGAGCATCGCTGAGACGATGTCGGCCGGCCTTCGCTGCGTGGACCGTGGTCAGGGGCGGTTGTGGTGACTCATGCCGGGGGCACCAGTGCGGCCAGCTTGTCCGGTCGAAATCCTGACCAGTGGCTATCGCCCACGACCACGACGGGGGCCTGCATGTACCCCAGTGCGCGGACCTCGTCGAGCGCGGCGGCGTCCTGAGAAAGATCGACTACCGTGTAGTCAATCCCCTTCTTTTCCAGCGCTCGATATGTCGCGTTGCACTGCACGCAAGCCGGTTTGCTGAAGACGACCACAGATGCCATGTCTGCGCCTTTCTCGCTTGCCTCGCGAACCCTTCCATAATATCTAGCCATCAGACAACGGGCAACCGATATTCGCCAATATCAACATTGAAGTTCGGTCGGCGGATCGTTTGCAGTTACGCTCGCGCTGCCGCCATTTCGTAGACATTCATAGGCCCATCGTCTCGGCGCATAATCTGGCGCTTTATCCGTGCCTCGACCGTGCTGTGCGCAAGGCCAGCCTCCTTGGCAATCCTCCGGTAGCTCATCCCGGACCGTCGCATCCGGACGAGCTCCTCGTCCGTCGGCGGCGCTGGCTGTGCGTCCGGGACGTCCACCGTCTCGGACACCTGGACACCCTCGGCCGCCCGGACGTCCGGGACGCCCACGGCCGGGACACGCTCACCGTCCGGGACGGTGGACGGCCGGGACACCTGGACGCCTCGTCCGACCGGGACGGTGAGCGGCGGGACACCTGCGTCCGGCCGGGACGCCTCTTCGCTGTCGTCGACCTCGGGCTGTGTGTCCGGGACGTTCACCGTCCCGGACACCTGGACACCCTCGGCCGCCCGGACGTCCGGGACGCCCACGGCCGGGACACGCTCACCGTCCGGGACGTTGGTGTCGCCCTCCCCCGGCAGGCCTCGCCGCGCGGTCTCCCTGTCCGTGGCGTCCAGCTCCTCACGGACGTGGAGCACCTGTGCGTCCGGGACGGACACGGTCATGATGCGCTCATCGTCCAGGACACCGGGCACCTGGACATCGCGTCCGTCCCGGACGTCCCGGGCGGTCATCCGGGCGGCGTCGCTGTCGGCCAGGGACACCGCCTCAGCTGCGCCCTCGTCGACGGCGGACAGGGCATCGCGCCACGTGGCCACCTGGGCGCGCATCGAGTCCGGGGGCACTGTGCGCAGCGCGACGGCACGGGCGCGGAGCCTGCGCCGTTCTGCTCGAGCGATGCGCCGTGCCGAGCGGCGGCGCCCGTCGTCGGCGCGGCGTGCGCGCCGCTCGGCGTCGATGCTCAGGAACAGGGCGTGCATCCGCGCACCCTGACGCATCGAGGACCAGGTACGGCCGCTGGCCAGGTGCCGGTCGCCGATCAGGGCCAGGTGCCACATGAGCGCGGCCAGCAGCGGGACGAGGAACCGGAAGATGGCGGCCCCCAGCGGGTGGCCGATGTACAGCTCGTGCCAGCCGGCAAAGAAGCCGGACGCCCCGGACAGGAGCCAGGTCAGGGTCAGCAGCGTCCCGCCTGGCCGGTTGGTCTTCGCGGCCTCGCGCGCCAGGAGGGCGACGGTGACCAGGGACAGCTCGAAGACGCCGGCCGTGGTGTAGGCGACGGTCGGCGCCATGCCGAGCACGTCCATGCCGAAGTAGACCATCGCGAGGTACGCCGACCAGGTCGAGATCAGGGCGACGGACACCGCCCCGAACAGGACCAGCCGGCGCGAGCGGTCAGGGTGCGGACGAGTCGTGCTCATGCTCACTCCTTGGCTTGTAGTCAACATGGTCAGTCTAGCGCACCTATTCATCATTGGGAAGATGAATCGGCACGTCAGAACCTATTCATCTGGACACCTGGACACCGTTGGACAGTCCCGGACACTCGGTGTCCCGGACACCTCCGCGTCCTCACTGTCCGGGACGAAGCGACGCCGGGTCGCCGGACGTCCCGGACGTCCACCTCGCCCCGGCTCGAGACGTCCACTGTCCCGGTCACCTGGACACCCTCGGCTGCCCGGACGTCTGGACGTCCAGACGTCCGGGACACGCTCACCGTCCGGGACGGTCGCACCTCGGACGTCTGCGAGTGTCCGGCGCGGGCGCTATCGGCTCGGCCGGGTGGGCAGGCGCGGCGGTGGTGGCGGAAGCTCGCGGCCGTACCGTGCTCGGGTGTCGGCGATCGCGTGTCGGGCGGCCTCGGTGACGAACTGCGACAAGCTCTGGACGCGGCCGGCTCGGCGGTCGTCGACGACGGCGTGCTCGGCGTCGGCGATCGTCGCTTCGGCGAGCAGGATGCTGCGCTGGACTCCTGAGCCGCTGCGGTACTCCTCCCCCAGGCTCGCCGCGACGTCGGCGCGCTCGGAGGGAGTGCGGGCGGTGTGTGCCCTGATGGCGGCCTCTACCCAGCGGGCGAACCCGACGGGCGGGTCGGACAGGCTGTCCAGGTCGACGACGTAGGCGGCGCGGGCCTCGTTGAAGGTCTCCTTCTGCCAGTAGGTGCCGAGGCGGCGCTGCCCTTCGGGTGCGCGCGTCGCCGGCACCTTGGACATCGGTGCGGGCGCGGGCACCGGCGACGGCGGCTCGGCCGGGGTGCTCTCCGTGTCGTCGCGCTCGAGCGTTGCCCGCGGCTTGTCCTGCCGCGTCGATGCGATGTGCTCGGCGGGCGCGCTGTGGATCGCGGCTTGCTCGCGCTCCTTGAGGCTCATCCGCTTGCGCGCGCTCATCGCGAACCGCCCTCCTTGATGATGGCCGTGGTCGCGCGGCGGTAGTCCTCGGCGACGGGGGACGACGGGTCGTATTCGCTGACGGTCATGCCGGCGGTGTAGGCGTCACGGACCATCACGCTGTGGCGGACGGTCGGTGCGACGCGGCCGGGCATGCGGTCCTCGAGCAGCTCGACGATCTCTCTGTCGAGCAGCCGGCGGCCGTCGTGCATCGTCGGGACCGTCCAGTCGATCCGGACGCCGGGGTTCACGCGCTTCCCGATCGGGCCGGTCAGCACCGCCTCGAGTCTCTCGATCTGCTGGTACGCCTCGACCTCTGGCGGTACGGGCACGATCAGGACCTCGGCGGCCGCGAGGCCGGTGCTGGCCAGTCGCCCCAGGGAGGGCGGCGAGTCGATGACGACGTCGTCCCACTCCCCCAGTTCGGCGGAGTCTCGGATGACCGTCACGACGTCGACGGGCGGGTTCTCCTCGACGGCGATCAGCTCGTGCGTGCCGACCAGGACGCTGACGTTGGGCACGCGCGTGCTGGCCGCAGCCTCACGGATCGTTGATTCGGCACGCAGCACGTCCGCTGTGGTGCCCTCGACCTCGGAGTCCGGGGTGATCCCGAATCGGGCCGACGCGTTGCCCTGCTGGTCTAGCTCCACCAGCAGGACGTCGCGGCCCTCCTGCGCTAGCCGATAGGCGAGCTCAGCCGCAGTGGTGCTCTTGGTGATGCCGCCCTTGCCGCCGGCGACCGTGTAGACGGTCATAGGTCACCTCCCCTTCCTGTGTCAGCGATTCAACATGGTCAACCTACTGTAGGCCGCCAGCATCAGCGGGATAGTTGTCCTATGCGACCTCGTTCACCTATCACTGCTCGTGGATCTAGGCGACATGGTCCGAGCTGTACTCTGTGGGTACAGCCTTGGCGTGGTAACCGGGGCTGTGCTGACGCGACAGCCCCCGACCCCGAGTGGGCCGGGGGCTGTCGCTGCCTTCACGCTGCGGCGCAGGTGCCCTCGAGCCGCGCGTTCGCTGCTTCGAGGTCAGCAACCAGGACGTCGGCACGGCCGATGACATCCCCGCAGGCGTGAGCATCGCCGTCGATGAGGTTGTCGATGTCCTCGCGCGTGGGCTGGTACGTGGTGCTCATGGTGATTCTCCTTGGTTGTGGTAACCGGTCGTGCTGACATGTTCAGCCTAGCGCACCTATTCAACATAGGTGGGGCTGTGGCATCTAGCTCTCTTGAGGAACTGCGTGCTTCCGCAGTTTGGGCGAGGGCCGTGTTCACCGCGCCCGTGTAGTTGACCTAGTGATCCTGCTCTATCTAGGTGACCTATCCGTGGTCGGGGCCCGCGCCCTGCGGGCCCCGGCCAGCTCCGGTCAGTCCTCGTGCGGCGTGAGGATCGTCAGCACGGGCGCGGCGGTGTCGCCGGGGCCGACGTGCAGGTGCAGCGTGGTCATCTCGGGGTCGATCGCGCTCGGAGCGTTCGGGACGCGGCAGACCGTGAAGACCGCACGCGGACCGCGGGAGGATCGGGCCGCGTGGTGGGCCATCGCCAGGACGTCCCACAGCCGGCCGCTCACGTCCTGCGGGGCGTCGTTCTCCTCGGACCAGGCCACGGCGTCCTGCCAGGCGGCGCGGGTCAGGGCGACCGGGTGACGAAATCCGGCCTCGCGGGCCGTGGGGGAGACGTCGACGAGGTCGCCGCTGGTGATGAGGTCGGCGCGGCTCGTGACGTGGATGACGGGGCCGAAGGTGGTGCTCATGGTGGTTCTCCTTGGTTGTGGTAACCGGTCGTGCTGACATGTTCAGCCTAGCGCACCTATTCAACTGGCGCAAGCGTCACCGCAGATCAGCACCTATTCAACTTCGGTGAACTTCTGCCGGCGCGGCGCACGGTCAGCGGCAGATCCTCCCGGCGGGGGGAGTGCTCAGGTGTCGCGGCGTCTCTCCGGCATCATGTGGGGGTGCCGGTATCCAGTCGCCTTCTGCACCCTGCTCCGTGGACGCTCGACGACGACGTCGTCCAGAGAGCCGCGACCAAGCTGCGTGAGGAGTTCGCGACGACGAGTCCTAGCTGGCCGGACGTCGTCCGGGCTGTTGTCCGGGTGGTCGATGCTCCCATCAGCACCGCGACGCTGAACGACGCCGTCGCGATCGCTCTCTACCTTGGCGACGACGCCGTCGCCCGTTGGCTTGACCGCCTGATCACGCATCCCGAGTGGCTCGAGGTGCGCATCGAGGAGCAGCTCCAGAACCACGGCCGGTTCATGGCGCTCGGTTCGTTTGTGCGGCGCCTGCCCACAGTGCACGGGCCTGACGATGCCTACGAAGGTCCTGGTCCGTGGCACGTTTCCTCCTGCCGGTTCGTGGCCCGTGCCGGCGTTTTGACCAACTGGGAAGGTGTCGAAGAACTCCCCAACGACGGCCGACTGTGCAGCGAGTGCCGCGCCGGCCAGCCCGCGCCGGCTGCGCAGCTCCCACCCACACAGCAGGACCGGGCCCGCGACGAGATCCGCGACCAGATTGCCTTGCTCGGGACGTTCGTGCGCCGTCGAGGCGAGGACGGTGCTGTGCCCATACCTCCGGGCAAGTGGCACCGCGCGGGATGCAGGACCACGCGCACCGCCGCGGACGCCCGTGCGTGGGAAGGCGTCGCCGAGCTCCCTTCCGGTGAAGGCATCTGCAAGACCTGCCTACGCAACGGGTAGTAGGTGGCGCCCATCTCCGGGCCTAGCTAGTCGGTGAGGGGGAGTCGCCGGCTGCGGCTGCGGCCAGCGCTGCCAAGAGACGGTCGCGCTCAGCGATGGTTCGGTCGCGCTCGGCCTCGGCTGCTGCGAGGGAGGCCTCTGCGCGGTCGGCGCGGCTGCGCTCGGAGGCCAGCGCCTCAGCGGCCGCTGAGGCAGCCTGTGCCGCGTTGTCTCGCGCGCGCTCAGCCGCTGCCCGGGCCTCCGCGCGGGCCCTGTCGAGGGCGCGGCGCGTCTCGTCCAGGTCGGCCTCAACGGACTCGAGGTCGTGAGCGATCGCGTCGCGGTCGTCCTGGGCCTGCTGGAACTTGGCTTGCAGGCCGGCGCGCTCGTCGTCGTAGGTGGCGGTCGCGAGCGTGTGGGCCGTTCGCCAGATGGCCGTGAAGGGTCGCTCGAGCTCGGCGGGGACCTCGGGAATCGTACGGGCGGCGTCCTCGCGTTCCTTCCACTCTCTCGCGGCCGTCGCGGCTACGCCCATGCGTACGCCCGGGCCGTTGGCGGCGGTGCGTTCACGTACGGCGCGGGCGGTGACGGCGAGGCCGGCGTCGGCCAGCGCCTCGGCGGCCTCGGCTGCGCGCTGCTCGGGGGTGTTCTGGTCGGCCATAGTCGAACTCCTTCGATCAAGGTAACGCCGGGAACGTTGTTACTTGTTACCAATGTTACCCCGCCGCTCGCAGGACGCCCAGCGCCAGCCGCTGGTTGGGGCTCAGGCGCTGCGGGCCACGACGTCGGCGACGGTCCAGTGCGGCCCTACTGCGGCGTCGGGTGGTAGCCACCAGCCGGCGGTTTCGAGCCATGCGAGGTCGTCGGGGTCGGGGAAGTGGTTGATGTCGCCGGGTTGGGCCTCGGGGTCGTGGCGGTGGAGGTAGGCGCGCCAGGCGGTGCGGTGGCGGGCGTAGGTCCGGATCTGTGCGGCGACGACGTCGAGGGCGCCGAGCTGCTCGGCGGCCGCGAGGAGTCGGTCGGGGTGGGCGGCCAGGTCGCCGGCGTCGTCGCGGGTAACCAGGCCCCACGCGAGGAGCGCTTGGACGGCTTCGTGCACCGTGGAGCGGCTGATCGCGGTCGTCTGGGCTGCCTCGAGCACGGTGTGCGCACGGCCGGTCTCGATCGCTTCGAACACCAGGGCGGCGACGTGCCCGAGCTCGCGGAACGCAGGTCGCAGGCCATGCAGCTTGCCAGCGTCCCACCGCAGGTGCTCGACGTGTCCGGTGAGCTCCTCGGGGATCGTCAGGGCGTACAGGTCGGCCGTCTCGCCGTGAGCGGGCTTGAGCAGGTCGCACCAGCCGGCCGCGGTAGCGGCCTTAAGCGCGAGGGACACCGTGGAGTGGTCCAGGCCCGCGGCTACGGCGAGTGACCGTGTTCCGACGGCGACGTAGCGCGACCCGGTGGCGTGGGCGAAGCCTCCCAGGGACCTCAGGACGAAGCGGATCGCGTACCCGGACCTCCCGGGGAAGCGGTGCAGCTCGGTGGTTCGTAGGGCCGCGCGCCAGGTCCGGATGAACTGGTGCTCGTCGCCTGCGTCGGACCGGTCGAGGCCGGGTGGGGGGTACCCCCCCTGTGACTTCGTCGCGCTTGTGTTGGATATACGGACAGTGTCATTCCCGGGTTCGCCGGAGGGTCTGGCCTGCGGGTTCGTGCATTCTGTGGTGGCCACCAGCCGCTGTGCGGCCGCCCAGTCGGTGGTGATGCGCCGCCGCTGGCTCGACGGGGAGTGGTGGGCGTACAGAGCGCGCAGGCCGGCCCAGCGGCCGTCCTCGAGGCGGGCGACGACGTCGCGCAGGTGCCAGCCGGCGCGGGCGGCCGCGGCCATGACCGCGGCGCGGGCTTCGGACGGGCTGGGGTAGCGGGCGGTGTCGTAAGTGCCGTGGCGGGCAATCCGCAGGATCGGGTCCCGCAGGCCCTTGGCCGGCCCGGCCGCGGCGCCGGGCTCGCTCGTGCTGTCGTCCACGGCGGTCAAAGCGGCCGTGCGGGAGCGCCAGGCGGCGATCTGCGGGCGCAGCCGTACTCGGATGGCCTCGACGACGTCGGCGGCGTTCGGGCGCCGCAGGACGTCGTACGCGCGGCTGAGCGACATCGTGAGCTCCTGGTGGCCCCAGCCCTTGTGCAGGGCTCCCGGGGTGCGGATGCAGCCCGAGCGCACCGAACGGTGCGGGCCCGGGTCCAGGGACGGGAAGAGCAGCGCCATGGCCTCGACGAGCTCGCGTGCGACGTCGAAGGCCAGACGCTCGGCCAGAGGCACGTAGATGTGGCGGCCGCCGGTGGGGGAGACGTCCGTGACCACGCGTGCTCCGCACTCGACGAGCCACGCCTCGAGGGCGGCAGCCTCTGCCGCGGTGGCGTCGACATCGTCACCCACGACGTCCAGGTCCAGACATAGGGCACCGCACGTGCCGTCCAGTCCGTAGACCAGGACCGCGGCCGGCCCGCCGCGCGGCAGGAGCTTCGTCAGCGGGCGCTCACCGCGCACCGGGTACTCGACGGTCCACGCGCCCTGGCGGCGCCCTCGCACGCCTACACGCACACGTTCACGGCCGGCCAGCAGCTGAGCCGTTGCAGCCCACTGCTCAGCAGGCGACGCCATGGGGCTTGCGACGCGCGGCGTGTCGCGTACAGGGTGTTGCTCCGATGTGGCAGGTATAGTGGACTCCAGACAACAGACGCACCGGGGGTGCGTCGATCGGGGCCCATCACCTCCCGCCGCCAAGCATGAGGGTGATGAGCTTCTGACACTGGCCCGGCCCCTTCGGGGGCCGGGCTTCTTTGCGTTCTGAGGTTATGCAGGGATGTCTAGCGCCTCCCTCTGCACGCGAGTCGGTCGCGGCTTGAGGTCCGGCTGGTCGAAGTGCTCAGCGAAGAGGGCGACCAAGAAGTCGTTGCGTGTGGTGTACGGCGACTGGGCGGCCGCGGCGTCGATGACAGAGGCGAGACGTGGAGGCACGGAGGCCTCGATACGTTCCCGCGGGCCCTTGCCCTTCGGTCCTCGCTTACCCATGTGTGAACCCAACCACGGGTGACCAGCAGGGCTGACCCGAACACGCGGCGTGTCGCAAACTTTCCCGACGGAATTTCTGGGCCCGGAAATCCCCAGGTCAGCGGCCAGCGGCGTAGTCGCGCAGCGCTGCAAAGGCTTCGTCGACGGTTGAGGTGTTGACCTGCCATCGGACCTGGGCGCGGTGCCAGCGGTCTTCGAGCGGCACGTCGCCGGCCACGAGGTTCTGGCGTTCGAGGGCGGCCAGGTGGCGCTGCGTCGTCGAGCGGCCGACGCCGAGGTCGTCGGCGAGCTCGGTGAGGGTGAGAGGCCCGTGCAGGGTGAGGCTGCGGAGAATCTCGATGCGCGCGCGGTTGCCGATGGTCTCAATGGCGGTGCTCACCTCCTCGGGCATCCCAGGAGGTTCGATCAGGCGCGGCATGGTGCCCATCCTGCCGGATCGTCCCTACTCCCGAGACACCACCTATCTGCCTCTCTAAGTGGGATAGTAGCCTGTAGCGCAGCACGTTGACACGAGCACAGTGGAGCGTGACCCGCCGTCAGTGGCCGTGTTCGGCGTCGCCGATCGCGGTCATTGGTTCGTCGGTGGCGATGGTGTCGATGAGCCAGGGCTCGGTGTCGTCTGGTCGGGTTAGGTCGAACTGTGCGACGAGCACCGTCCTCTCGCCGGTCCAGCCGTCGGTGCCGACGGGACGCAGTTCGATGACGCGGCCGCGGCTGGCGGTGGTCTCGGTGTCTGGTGGCAGGTCGGGCATGGCCTCGGTGGCGTCGGTAGTCACGACGATGTACTTGCCGTCGTGCTCGGCGAGCTCGATCCACGTTGCGCCGGCACCGCCGGGTAGGTCGTCGGCGATGAGCGCCTGGTGTTCGTCGGTGAGCCACTCACCTGCGCGGCGTGCCGCGTCCAGGGGGGTCTTGTCAGTGGTGGTGTCGGAGGCCCAGTAGACGGCGGCCGCTTCGTCGACGACGCGGTCGGGGTCCAGCAGCTCTGCCGTGGGCTCTTGTGTGAGTTCCGGCGCCGACGTCTCGGCTCGACCACTCGGTGCCGTCGACACGGTCGACGAGGGCTCGAGTTCCGATGCTGGCGTCGCCGCAGTGGTAGCGGCCGGCGACTCGTCAGGGGCCGCGCACGCAGTCAGGGCCAACGCTCCGGCGGCGACGAAGGTCGTGAAGGTGGCGCGGTGGCGCATGTGATGGCCTCTCATGTCCCGACATACTCCCAGTGCCACGCCTCAGGCTTCCTCCCGCCGAGCCGGGCCCAGCTGGGGTGTTGCCAACCGTACCGGGGTCCGTTCTCGCGGAGCCATGCGTGCCGCGGGCTGCCTTCTGGGCCGAGGTTCCCAATGTCCAGGGCCAGGCCCCAGCCGTGGTTGGAGTATCCCGGTGTCGCGGCCAGGGTGGGCTTCTGAGCCTTGAGGACGACCTGGCTGGCGTAGTCGCGGTACGAGTCTGTGATCGCCAGATCAGTACCGAACCGTTCGCGGTATTTGGCGTTGAGGTCTTCGAGGGCCTCGGCGGCGTCACAGCGCAGCACCTGGTGGCCAGCCCAGGGAATTGCGCACAGGTTGGACGGGTCCAGTCGCCCCGACCCGCCGATGGCCTCTCGATACGTGCCATCGTCGGACAGGGGCGGACCGCCGCCGGTTGTGTAGTCGCCGGCGGCGTCGTTCTTCGAGTACTGGGCGATGCTGGCCAGGATCTTCTTGACGTAGCCACGGGTCTCGGCGATGGCGGGGATGCCACCTGCTGCCTGGACTCGGCCGAGGCCGGCGTTGTACGCGGCGAGCGTCAGTTGGAGGGCATCGCCGTCTACGTGCCCGCCGTCGAGCAGGTCGCTGACCAGTCCGTCTAGGTGACACATGTAGTCGGCCTGCGACCCGATGGCGTCCTCGGGATCAAACGGGTCTGCGACTCCGTCGTCGGAGTAGTCCGAGCCCCACGCCTGCCACGTTGCAGGCATGAACTGGGCCAATCCTTGGGCGCCAACGGGGCTGATGGCGGCCGGCTCCCAGTTCGACTCGGCGTCAATCTGGGCGGCCAGGAGCGGGGCAGTCACGGCCTCGCAACGCTCGGCGGCAGCGGCGATCGCATCCCGGTACTCCGCGGGCACGTTCTTCGCGTCGAGCTTTCCGCTGCCGCCGCTGGGCTCTGCCTTGGCCTCGTCCTCGTCGCCGAAGAGCAGCAGCCCGAGCAGCAGCGCAACAGCCACCAGCCCCGCGCCACAGGCCCCCAGCGCGGCCTTCACGAGCGCTTCCTGCGCCGCTCGCGGTAGGCAGCGGCGATGTTCTGTCGGTGACGGTCGGCATCGATCAGCACCTGGTCGCGCAGAAGCACATAGGACCCGCCGGATGTCTTGCGGCCCCGCAGCACGCCCTTGTGGAGCAGATCGAGCACGGTTTGCGGATTCCGCCCGAGCATCTCTGCGGCCTGAGCGACGGTCAGCAGGCTCGGCCAGCGCCTCTCGGAAGTAGTCATATCCACATAGTGACACAGGATGAACGAACTTGGCTACACCAGTAGACAGCCCATATAGACCGTGTCATCATGGGCTCATGACTGGAGCACAGTGGGCAGGCTCGGCTTACGCCGACGACGCCGAGACGTTGCACGAGGAGCCGCCGCCCATGCAGGCCGCGGCTGACGACCAGGCCGTAGAGGTCACCGACGCCGAGGAGGCAACCAGGGAGTCAGCAGGGGAGAACCTGCCGGCGAGCGACGTCGACGAGGCGTCGACGTCGCGGTCGCGCAGCTCGGACGAGCTGCTGACGTCTCGCACCCGCCCGGAGAACCGCCGCGCCTCGCGGGGCTGGCGCGGAGGGCTGCGGCGCGCCACGTTCGGCGCGGTCTCGCTCAAGGCTGGCGAAGCAGAGCTCGAGGAGATCCGCGACCGGGCCGCTGTGAACAACATCTGGCGCAAGACCCGAACCGTCGTCGTTGCCAATCCCAAGGGATCGGCCGGCAAGACCCCGACGACAGCCAACATCGGCGCGGCGTTCGGTGACGTGCGTGGTGGGGGAGTGTGCGCCTGGGACAACAACGAGACGATGGGCACGCTCGGCCAGCGCACCGTGCCGGCCCGGTTCAACACAACGGTGCTGGACCTGCTGGCGAACCTGTCGCAGTTCGAGAGGATCGACGCCAAGAAGGGCGAGCTTTCGGGCTTCATGCGGCCTCAGGAATCCGGGCAGTACCACGTCCTGGCCTCTGACGACGATCCCGCGCAGATGATCCAGATCGGCGCCGAGGAGTTCGCACGCATCCACACCGTGCTGACCCGCTACTACGACGTGCTCGTGGTGGACACCGGAAACAACTCGCGCGCCGAGAACTTCGTCGCGGCGATCGACGCTGCTGACGCCCTGGTAATCCCGACCAGGTGGAGCGAGGACTGCGTGACCCGCGCAGGCAAGCTCGTCGACCAGCTCCGTGCGAGCGGCCACGGCGACCTTGTCGAACGGGCCGTGACGGTCGTGACCGGGCCGCCGGCGACCGAGGCCACCGCTGACGACATCCGGACCTGGCGCGCCTGGTTTACCGAAACCACGGCAGCCGTCGTCGACATCCCGATGGACAAGCACATCGGCGGAGGCGGGCCAATCGTGCACGAGCACCTTGCGCCGGCCGCGCGCCGCGCCTACCTCTCGGTGGCCGCCCGGGTCGCCGAGCAGTTCACCGCCGCCGAGGAGGCCTCGGCCTTCCGGTCGATCAAGGAGAAGAGCGCATGATGACGAAGACCACGGCGATCCTGGCCTCGTACACGGTCACCGCAGCCGATGACGAAGGCGGCTTCAACCCGTTCGACGGCGTCACCCCCGACATCACCGTGTTCGGGGTCAAGTTCGAGAACACGATCACCCTGATTCTGGGTGGCCTATGGGCCCTGTGCCTTGTCGGCGGTGCCATCGGCATGCTGCTCGGCGGTGGAAAGTGGGCGCTGGCTACGAAGGTCACTCACTCGGTTGAGGGCGCCCTCGAAGGGTCCGAGGGGTTCAAGAAGGCTGCCATCGCGACCGGTGTCATCGCGCTGATCGGCATGATCTTCGGAGCGATCATGTTCATCACGAGCGGCGGCGGCGGCGAATGAGCGCGCAGCGGCGCAGGGCTCCCCGCTGGGTGTGGGTGGTGCTGGTGGTCATGGCTGTGCTCGGGATCGGTGCCGTTGCTTGGTTCGCCACCCGGCCCGGCACGCCGACCTCGAGCACGGCTACGCCGTCAGCGTCGCCAGCCCCCGTCGGCAGCTACCGCGTCGCTGCGGGCGAGGGTGGTACCACCGTAGCCTCCGACGGGCGCACGCCGGTCGGCTACGAGCAGAGCTGCGAGGGAGCGGTCGCTGCGGCGACGAACTATTCGGCGGGTATCTGGGATGCGACCTTCCAAGGCCAGATGAGCGAAGAACAGTTCGTCGCGTACCTGACCGAGATCAACGGCGGGCTGGACGACGGAGCCACCACCGGCGACGAAGACAGCCCGCTGGCAGCGCTCGTGACCGAGTTCGCGACGATCCGCGCAGATGCCACCGAGATGCGTGAGCTCGGTATCGACTTCGACCCCGACGGGCAGCTCCACCCGGAGTGGGGCGGATTCCTCGTGCAGTCCTGCACCTCTGGCGGACAGGCCACCGTCCAGGTGCTCGGGTACAGCGATTCTCACCTCGGTGAGGGTGGCGTTGGCGGGTACGAGGCAGTAAGCGCCACGGTCGCGTGGGTGGGTGGCGATTGGCGTCTGATCGAGCGCGTCGACCTCAACAACGACGACCTCCCGGAGGGCTATCTCGATGTCGAGGTCGCCCCTGTTTCTGCGGCCGATCGGCGGGCCTGGATCACGACGGCGGGCCCTGGATGGACGGAGTACACCAATGCACCCCAGGACTGAGATTCGGCGGTCGTGGCGTTCGCTGCGGATGCTTCTGGCGGCGCTACTCGTGGCCCTCGTGGTCGGTGCCGGTGCACCCGCTCTAGCCGATGAGAGCGGCGGCGTAGGTGCCGGGATCGACGACTCGAAGTACACCGAGGACCAGAAGGCCAAGGCAGAGGAGCAGGCCGCGACGGAGACCGCGGAGCGGACCTGCGACACGATCGCCAAGGGCCCGGCCGCGAGCCTCAAGAAGAAGTGCGTCGAACTGATGTCGTCGGAGTTCACGCGCGAATCGGTCCCGAAGCTTGGGGCTGTCACGCTGTGTGCAGCTTTCCCTGCGACGATGACGCTGCTGAGGGCCGGCTGTATGGCGTGGGCTGCGGTGAACATGGACAAGATCAAAGGCTGGTTCTGGGAGGCCTACGAGAAGGCGCTGACCGGCGCGGAAGCGGTTGTGGCCACGGTGAAGTTCATCGCCAATGCCGCCAACCCCTTCGAGACCTTCGTGAACACCCTGGCGGCCGGGGCGGTGAACTTCTTCGAGACGGTGATGACCGAGATCACGACGGTCACGGCGTTCGACGCGTCCGAGCGGTGGTGGCGCGATGCGTACGCCGCGGCAGGCGTTATCGGACTGACATTGCTGGCCCTCGGCATGTTGCTGACGGCCAACCACTACAACAACGGTCGGATCGGTGGTGAGGAGTACTCCCGGGCGATGTCCCTGTACCCGCTGATCGCGGTCGTCATGATCATCTTCGGCCCGGTGGTCGCGTATGTGCTCGGGGGCGCTGCCAACGGGTTGTCCGCCGGTGTCGTCTCCTGGATGGGACAGGACGCGGTGGACTTCCTGCAAAAGGGAGCCGTCTTCGCGGGCATGTCCCCGGTGATCCCTGGTGGGCAGATCATGGGCCTAGTGCTGTTCGCGCTGCTGTTCATGGTGATGTTCGGGTTGCTGGGGACCATGATCGTGCAGACGGTCAGCACGTACATGGTCGGCGCCGCCGGCGGTGCCGCGTGGGGCATGTCGTCGCACCCGGTGTGGCGCCCGAAGGCGCTCATGGTGCCGATGTTCGTCGTCGGTCTGATCTTCGCGAAGCCGGTCATACTGTTCGCCCTGGCGTGCGCCGTGAAGTTGGCCAACTCCGTCGGGTCCGGCAGTGACAGCGGGCTAGACATGCTCGTGGACGCGGTGATGATGATCGTCGCCCTTGGGATGGTCGCCTTCGCTCCCTGGACGCTGCTCAAGTGGTTTCCGCTCCTGCCCGACGCTACTGACTCTGCACGCGCGTCGGGCGCTGGGACCGGAGCATCGGCGATGGCCGGTGTCGCCGGTTCGGCGGCGACGCAGGCGGCCATGATGCGGGCACGCTCGACCAGCGGAAGCACGGGAGGTGCTTCCCAGACATCGGCTCCGGCTCAGGCGAGCCAGCCGCCCGCCTTGACGTCGCCGGCGGCGGCACCGACAGGTACGGCAACCCCGGTCTCGGCGCCGGCTGGTGCGAAGGCAGCGGCACCGTCGGGCGCTCCTGCCGCGTCGGGCGTCGCCAAGTCCGGTGCAGCTGCGGGCAAGGCCGGCACCGCGGGTACGGCCGGAACGACGGGCGCCGCCGGAAAGGTCGCAGCCGGCAGCGCCGGGAAGACGACCGCTGGAACGGCAGGGAAGACCGCGGCCGGGGCCGCCGGTGGCGCAGCCACCGGTGGCGCGCTGCTCGCAGCCCAGCTCGCGGCACAGACGGCGCAGGCGGGCATCCAGAAGGCGCGCGAGTCGGCCGACGCGGCGACTCCTGACGTGAGGAGCTGACGATGAGTGAGGTAATCGACCGCCGGGTGATGCTTGGAGGCGAGACCCGCTCGCGCGGGATCGTCGCCGGCCCGCTGTCCGGTCTGGAGTGGGCTGGTCTGGCCTTGACGGCCAGCCCTGCGCTGGCAGTGCTGTTCGGGGGCCCGTTCAGCTGGCCGCGGATGCTGGCGATCCTGGCGATCGCGGCTCTCGCGGTCGGCCTCTGGACTCCCTTCCCGGGCATCTTCCGTGGCCGCTCGATTGCGGCCCTGGTCGCCGGGCAGGTGCGGTTCCTGGCCCACCGTGGGGTGTTCGTTCCGGCGAGCTGGCCCGAAGCAGTCGAGGGGGTCGAGCCCTCCGACTTCACTGCACCGGCGCCGGTCGGCAACGTCCGCGCGACGACGATCACTCTGCCGACCGGGAATCCCCTGGGGGTGCTGCTGCACTCCAACCAGGTGCCCGGGCACGCCTACACGGTCGCCTTCGAGATGATGGGCTCATCCAGCGGCCTGGAGACCGAATGGGCGTTCGGCGCCGCGCAGGAGGCCTGGGGCAACTTCTGCGCGAAGCTCGTCGGTCGTCCGGGATCGCACCTGACCGGTGTCCAAGAGGTCACCCGGATCGTCCCCTACGACACGGCCGATCACTCGATGTGGATCGGATCGCGGATCCCGAAGGCTGTCGACCCTCGCTTGGCACAGTCGTACGTGGAGCTGCTCGACTATGTCGGCGGCCACACCGAACAGCACCGGTCCTGGCTGGTGCTGCGCCTGCCGATCACGACCACGTTCAACGCTGACGCCCTGCGCCTCGGCCAGGGCGAGGAGGGCCGTCTACGGCTGGTCAGCCGTGAGGTCACCGACGCGATGGACCGTGCACGTGACCACGGACTGGCGCTGCGACCGCTGGACGAGAAGCGCCTCGGCGCGGTGCTGCGGGCCTTGCAAGACCCGGACTACCCGATCGACCAGGTCGCCGGACGTACATTCGACAACGCGTGGCTGCCCTGGGACGCGCGGGCGCGACGTCACACGGTCGTCAAGGGGCAGGCCGACTGGTACACGCGTACTGCGCGGGTGCCGCTGCGCGGGATCGAGGCCGGCGTCTTCCCGGCCGACTTCCTGCACCCGCTGCTGTCGGGGGTCTCGCCGTCGGTGGTGCGCACCATCTCCACGACGATCAACCTGGTCCCTGCGCACCGGGCACGGGACCGGGCCCACTCCGATGTCACCAAGGACACTGGCTCACGCAACGAGGCCGCGGGCCGGGTCTCGGACGGGTCCGAGGCTGTGCAGCTGAGCCTGTCGCAGCAGCGTCTGGATGACCTTCGTCCCGGCACTGGACACCACGGCGCGAACTGGGGACTGACGATCACCCTGTGCGCCCGCTCCGAGGACGAGCTCGACGCGGCATGCCGCCGGGTCGAGGGCGCCGCCGGAGCCTCACACATCACCGAGCTGGAGTACCTGGACGGCCAGCAAGACGGCGGACTCGTGGCAAGCCTGCCGCTGGGTCGCGGACTGAAGGGATAGCAGCATGAGCAGGTCGACGAGGAAGAGGGTCGCTGCCCCGGCAAAGCCGCCGCGGCGACGCGCCGAGAAGAGTTCCCTCACCGCGCGGGAGCGGCGTCGACGTGCCCGTAAGGGGGACGCGCTGACGGGAAACAAGCCGGCGACTGCTGTCGCAGCCTCCGGGCCAGCGGCCGGCGCCCGCCGGCGCCGGCACAAGGTGCTCGAGCGTTCCGGCTGGTACGAGGTGCTGTCGCGTCCGCACCGGTCGACCACTCGTCAGGTCGCCGGCCTGTTCCACGCCACCACTGCAGCCCCGACTCCGCACGAGGGCATCGTGATCGGCAAGGAGATGCATTCCGGCTGGCCGTTCATCCACGACGTGTTCGCCGCCTACAACAAGACCGTCAAGAGCCCGAACGTCATCGTCCTCGGCGACGTCGGGTTCGGAAAGTCGTCGTTCATCAAGACCTGGGGCGTGCTGCGTCAGCTGATGCTCGGCCGCCGCGTGGTGGTGATCGACAAGAAGAAGCAGCGCAAGCCAGGCGCCCGGGAAGGCGAGTACGCCGACCTCGCCCGCGAGCTGGGCGTCGAGCCGATCCGGTTCGTGCTCGGTGCCGGCTCGAACGGTTCGCGCATCAACATTCTCGACCCTCTGATCGCCGGATCGACGACCGACGGTGACGACGGCGGCGCGTCGCAGATGGAGCTGCTGCGCGCCGTGCTGCGCGAGGCGCTCGGGCGCAAGATCCAACCCATGGAGGGCAAGGCCCTGGCGGTGGCACGCAAGGTCGCCGTTGCTCGGGCGCGGGCCGCCGGGCAGGAAGCGACGATCCGCGACGTCGTGAGCGCACTCGAGGATCCGCCGGCCGAGGCGATGGAGTACGTCTCGCACCGCGTCACCCAGGACAAGCTCGCCAAGTGGGGCCAGGAGGCCGCCGCCGAACTAGAGCGGATGGTCACCGAAGACCTCGCCGGGCTGTTCGACGGGCCGACGTCGGACAACATCTCGCTGACGTCCGGGCTGACCGTCTTCGACATCTCTGCCCTGCCAGAGTCGGGGCCGGCGGTCCCCATCGTGATGGCCGTGGTCAACGCCTGGATGCGCGCCGCGCTGGACCGGCAGACCAATCCTGTGCGGACGGTGATGGTCATCGAAGAGGGCTGGCACGTCATGGACGGGACGTTCGCGAAGGTCACCCGCTCCAACCAGAAGATCTCTCGTGGCGACGCGCTGATGAACATCACGGCGATGCACCACGTCTCGGATGTGCCGAAGAAGTCGCCGGCGATCGCGATCATCAAGGAGGCGGACACGATCGTGCTGTACCGGCAGAGCACCCTCGACGACGCCCGTCGCGCCGTGAAGCTGTTCAACCTGCCGAGCTACGCCGTCGGCACCCTCATGGAGCTGCCCGAGGGCGCGGCACTGATCAAGATCGGCAGCCAGAAGCCGGTCATCGTCAAGCACGTGCGCAGCGAGTTCGAGAAGCGGCTCACCGACACCGACTCGGCGATGCAGTCCGAGGAGACACTCGACCTGCACGACCGCGCACGCGGGCCGGTCGACGACCTCGTCGACGACGAGATGGTGGGGGCAGCGTGAGCATGAACGACGCGGCAGCCCTGCGGCCGCGACGATCGACCGAGAACCTGATCTTCATCGCAGTGCTGTGGCTGCTGCTGGCGGCCACGTTGGCCGGCACGCTGCTGCACGCCGTGACGTGGGCTGTGGCAACGGTGACCTCGCGCCCCGTGCCCGATGTCGGCGACACCCTCAACGCGGTCAGGGCGTCCCCGACGAACCCGGTCGCCGGGTACACCGACGCGCCCGGCTCGCCAGCACTGATCTACACGCTGGTGGCCGTCGTCGTGGTGACGCTGCTGGTCGGCGGTGTGTGGCTGGCGCTCACCGTGGCAGGGCGGATCTACGACCTGCGGACCAACCGCGCCACTCCCCGCACGCACCGCGAGATGCGCGAGCGGGCGGCGCTGGCCAAGGCCGGCGAGACCCTGGCCGCGACGCCGGCGGCCGAGCAGTTCAAGAGCACGGCGAAGGGACGCCCGGTCAGCACAGAGCTACTGGTCCCAGTGGGGTCGCTGCGCGGCAAGCACCTGTACGCCCAGCACGAGGACTCGGTGCTCGGTCACGCGCCGCCGCGCTCGGGCAAGTCGATGTTCCTCGTCGTGCCGTGGATCCTCGATGCTCCCGGGCCCGTGGTGGCCACCGGTACGAAGAACGACGTCGTGTTCCTGACCGCAGCGGCGCGCGAGGAGAAGGGCACCGTTCACGTCCTGGACTTCGACGACATCACTGGCTGGCCAGAGACCCTCCAGTGGAACCCGGTGATGGGCTGCGCCGACCCCGACGAAGCGATCCACCGCGGCCGTGCCTGGGCCTCGGCCGAGCCGATCGCCGGCACCGGCGGCAACTCCGAATGGTTCAAGGCACGTGCCGGGGAGGTCCTGGCTTACCTGATGCACGCCGCCGCCCTCAAGCCGGGCGGCAACATGGGCGACGTCGTGCGCTGGGCAGCGGACTTCAACGACAACGAGCCCGTGCGGATCCTGCGCGACCAGGGCACGAGCACCATCCAGGCCGACCCCCGCGAGGACACCCCGGCCGCATCGGCTGCGGAGCCGCTGCCCATCCCGGCGCCAGTCGACTTCGGTACCCAGACCTGGGCCGACCTGCTCACGGCACGGACGCAGTCGGCTGCCGGGGACACCACCGGCTCACTACAGATGACGCTCTCGGGCGTCCTGGCACCGCTGACCTCACCCAAGGTTCTGCGCTCGGTGTGCCCGTCCGGGCGAGGGTTCGACGTCGAAGAGTTCCTCGACGGCTCCAACACGCTCTACCTGCTCTCGTCCGACGGCGCCGGCAACGTCGCCCCGCTGATCACGGCCCTGGCCGACACCGTGGTGCGAGCCGCGAAAACCCGCTCGCAGAAGAGCCCCGGCGGCCGGCTGTGGCCGCCGCTGCGCCTCGTGCTCGAGGAGGCCGCGAACGTCGCCCCACTGCCGAACCTGCCAGGGCTGATGAGCGACTCCGGCGGGCGCGGCATCACAACGATGGTCATCGTGCAGTCGCACGCCCAGATGATCGAACGGTGGGGCCGCTCGGGCGCCGACGCAATCCGCGCCGCGGCGACCGTGCACCTGTACCTGCCCGGGATCAAGGAATCCGACGTCCTCAAGGAACTCTCGGACCGCACCGACCGATACAGGGCACGCCGGTACTCGCACTCCTCCGGAGGCCAGTACGGCGGCTCGACGTCGACCTCGAGCGAGTGGGAGAACGTCATGACGCCCGAAGCGATCCGCAAGATGGACGTCGGGACCGGACTGCTGGTCTACCGCGCGCTGAAGGCCGCGCACGTCAACCTGCCCACCCCCTGGTGGAAGCGGGAGGACCGCAAGACGATCGCCGCGGGCCTGAAGACGATCGAGGAGCGCACCGGACGCAGGATGGACCCATGACCGACTACATCACCCGAGACGAGCACCTGGAGGCCATGGAGGCCGTCCAGGCAGATATCGCGAAGCTGGTCGAGCTCGTCGGCCAGGTGCTCGACGGTGGCGCCCCGGGATCCGGCACGAAGCCGGCGGCCGGACGCTGGCAGTGGGACGCTCTCGACCACGAAGCGCGTGTCGAGCTGTGGTACGAACTGCGCGACTGGGTCGACTGGTACAACTCCCGGTACGGCTACGCCCACGACTCGATGTACATCCCCCCGTGCTGGCCGAAGCACAGCCTCGCCGTCGAGGAGCTCACGGCGCTGATGGTCGCGTGGAAGGCTGCCCAGGCCCAGAGCGAGCCAACCGACCTGCTGCGCACCTGGCACGAGCGCCTCTACCCGGCGATCGAGCGTCTGCACGGTAGCGGGCGCCCCGGTGGGTTCGATCGCTGCTCGGACGCTCGCCACGAGGTCAAGAACACCGTGCCTGTCAGCGGCGTACCCGATGATGTCTTTGCCGAGGTCGTCCGCGAGGACGTCGAGGCGCACCACGTCCCTGACCGCGACATCGAGGCCGCATGAGCATCCCGTACGTCTACTCCCTGCTCGAGACCCGCGTCCGGATCGGTGCGCTGCTCGAATCGATGGTCGCCGGCGACACCGGTCCGCTGATTCTCGGGTCGCGCGGCGCACCGACCGGGACCCTGCTCACCTTCGACCTGTTCGACGAGATGCGCGACCAGCTCGCCGCGTTCGAGGCCGCCCGCCACGTCGACCGGGTAGCCGCGCGCCTCACGCACCCCTCCGGGCCCAGCACCGCACCGCTGGGTTCCCTGCTCGACGGCGTCGACGACGACGCCCCCGTGACGTTCTGGCCCGACCTGGTCAGCGACCTGCGCACCACTGCGACCGCCGGTCTGCATGACGCGCTGCGCGCCGCGGCCGGTGGCCGCCTCGAGGGCACGGCGCTCACCAGCCGCGGGGAGAGCGACTGGCGGTGGTTCCTGGCGACCACCACACCCACAGGCCGCCCCGCCGAGGGCTGGCACCTCATCTGGCGCGCCACCGCCGACGGCGTCGAGGTCGTCGCCGCGCTACCGATGTCCGACCTCCTGGCGCGCGCTTGGCAGGAGGGCCCAGAGCCCAAGACCGAGGAGTAGACATCCGTGACACTGGACCCGACGATCCGCATCGCCACCTCTGCCGACCTGCCGGCACTGACCGGCCTCGCCGACCTCGCCGGCACCGCAGTGCGATGGAAGGATCGCCTCGGCGACGGCGCCACGATCGATACCCCGCTGACACTGGTCGCCGAAACTGACCATCAGATCGTCGGTGCGATCTGCTCCCACCCATTGGACATCACACCGGATGCCGTCATTCACAGCCGGTTCGGCGCCACGACCGCCTCGTCTCACACGACGCCCTGGTGGAAGTTGAGCATGCTCGCCGTCGTGCCCAGCTACGAGGGCCGAGGCATCGCTCATGCACTCCTGCGGCACACCGTTGCCGCCGTCCCCACAGGCATCGACGGCCTCTACGGCAACGTCAGTCTCGATCGGACCCGCGCCACCACCTGGTACCGCCGACAAGGCTTCTACCTGGCGGCTTCGATGGGCCTTCCTGGACGCACCAGCCGCGGCGGCATCAAGGTCAGCACGATCCCCGGCGACGTCTTCTTCCGCGGCGAGCTGCGCAACCTCCGTCAACACCTCGAGGGTCAGGGACACCCCCGCTCTGAGCGCCGCACCGCTACACAGGAATTCAAACGAGCCTGGCGAGAACTGACCTCCGCGGAACCGCCGGCCCGCGATGTGGGGTACCGCCTCTACGCCCGCCGTCTCGCCGCTCGTCTCGCTACGGACCGCTCCGAAGCCTGCCCTCACATGGAGCTCGGTCCTCGCCCGCACAACGTTCTGGGATGGGACCCAAACCTTCACGTCGCCTGCTTCGACTGCTGGACAGAACTACTCGCAGCCGCGGAACCCTATGACGACGACGACCTCTGCGACGGCTGCGGCCAACGAGCTGGCGACGTCCAGCTGTCGTGCATCGCCCTCGACGACGAGTTCCTCGTCGTCCACGCCGGGCTATGCCCTCCATGCCGCGCCGGTCGCGGATCTGGTGCGTGCTGAACAACCTCCATACGACGACGCTCGCGGGGATCACTGAACATCTGACGGACCAGGCGCCACATATCACACACGAAGGAGCACCACCCATGGCGATCCGAATCACCTTCACCGGCGAGGACGGCACGAAGAAGCTCGATGACAAGGACCAGCGATGCTTCCGGTACGCCATCGCGCCGAACGGGGCGCTCTACATCCTCACTGGACCCGAAGGGCTGGTGACTGCTAATGACCTCCGGGTCAGCAGCGTCTACGGCCCAACGGCGTGGTGGAGGGTCGACGGCGACAGCGTCTCGTCCAGCCTCCTGGACACGGTCATTGGGTGACCGTGCGGTTGGGAACACAGAGGATGAAGAGAGCGGGCGTCGTCGCGGTGGCCGTGCTCGTGCTCGCGTCCGCCTGCTCGACGCCCGCCGAGCAATCCGATGAAACTCGGCCGACCGCGACGTCCGCCGCGCCTCAGGCGCCCTCCACAGCCGCAGCATCGCCGACGCAAAGTAGGCGCGAGGAGGCCGAGGAGGCGTTCATCGAGTGGTTGCGTGGCCCAGCCTCAGACGCCGGCGTAGACGTGTCCGAACTCACCGACGCTCAGGCGATCGCACAGGGCGACCGGATGTGCCAACGGATCGCGGACGTCGAGGCCGGCGGCGGGGAGGCATCCGTGCGAGGGATCGCGCTGTTGGTCTTCCTGGAGGACGACGCCCTGTCAGAGGATGGGTCGAACGACGAGTCGGCGATGAACCGCCTGGTCGGTGTTACGTTCGGGGCGATTGACCACTTGTGCCCCGAACACTCGGGCATCCCTACGGAGCACTCGCCAGAATAACGGGCGAGACACGGTGTGCCCTGGCGCGGCAAGGCTTCGGAGACGTGCCCTTCCATCTCCGATTTGTTCGGGAAGCGCCGCCGCACCACCGGAGTCTCCGTGCCAACGGCGCCCGAAAACGACCGGTTTGGCCGCCGGCGACAGTTACTGCGAAGCTGCGCCCCACCTGTCCGCGTCGCGCACCCGCTTCACCTCGAGAGTCTCCAGGTAGCGGCCCGGGTGGTCGTGGTTCTGCCCATCCTCGAGGTCGTGCACGAGGTACGCGACACTGACTTCAAAGTCGCTGACCTCGTGTCGCACGTCGGGGATGGGGATCGTTCCGTGGCCGCCGTCGACTCGGCAGAGCTCCACGCGGTCGATCAGCGCGTTGTTCCAGAAGAAGTCGACCCAGAAGGGGCGCACGACGGGGTTCACGAAGTCTTTGGCCCAGTCGAAGTGCAGGTCGTTGCGCTCCTCACGGGTGTAGACGTTCATGCCCCACGACATCGTGAGGCTGACCTGCTCGCGGCAGACCGCATGGCTGTGGTGCTCGTCGCTGATGTTGCTGTACGCACCACTGGTACCGCTGCCGAAGTCCCAGCGATAGTGAAACGACGGACCGTTCGTCCGAAGCCGGTACCAGGCATCAGACGTTCGATCGGCGATGAGCTCGTGCTGGATCTTGAACAGGTCCACCGTAGGCCTCCGAATTCGTAGGTAGTGGCGAGGCTAGGGCGAGCCGCTGACAGCCCGGCACCGCCGGGTCGCCTCATCATCCACACTCGGCGCGGAAACGACCGGTTGTCAGTGCCAGCGGAGAGCATAGAGCGATGAACGCCAACGAGCCGTGGCCGACTCCCTTCTGGGCGGATGCGGAGAACGACCGCCGGCCTCTGCCGTCGGCGGACGTCATATGACCAGCGTGGAGCCGCTCGACCGCGCCTGCCCGTATTGCGAAGCCCCGCCGGGCCAGCCATGCGTTACACGAGCCGGCAGAGTCATCAAGGCGCACCACCACGCCGGCCGCCGCGCAAGCCGCGCCGCTGCCGATCAAGCTGCAGACGACACACTCGGAGCAGCCCAGCAGGACGGACCCTTTGCCGGCCTCGACATGAACGTTGCGGCTCGGCGGGCCTTTGCCAACTTCGACGCGACCGCTGCGGGTCGACGGGCCATTGCCGGCCTCGACATGAACGTTGCGGCTCGGCGGGCCTTTGCCAACTTCGACGCGACCGCTGCGGGTCGACGGGCC
>NZ_JBWPVO010000019.1:0-40234 GCF_056590155.1 Isoptericola sp. GX10416
CACCGAACCCGTCACCGTCACCGAAGCACGCGTCCGCCTCCACTGCGACGACCTGCACGGAGCCACCACCTGCTGACCACCCCGCGGTGTCTCCCACGGCGTCGATGGTGGCGCAGGGGACGGTGGCGGTCGTGGCGGTCGTGGCGGTCGTGGTGCGTGCCAGGGCCCGGCCGGCGCTGCGTGCGGCACGTTGCCGTGCTGAAGGCGCACCGACGTCCGCAGGCTGTGGTCACCCGCGCAGCACGTCCATCAGCGCCCGGTTGATGTAGAGCACCTCGCGCCCGACGCGCAGGTCGGCAAGCACGCCGGCGTCGACCAGCCCGTGCATCCACTTGGAGGCCGTGGGCCGAGACACGCCGCACCGGTCGATGACGTCCCGCACCCGGGCATATGGCTGCTCCATGAGCACCGCCAACAGGTCGCCGTTGGCCGACCCCACCACCTGGCGCACATGATCGAGCAGCCGTTCCTGAACCTTGTCGATGTTGTCGACCACCCGGGTGGTCCGCTCCGCAGTCACACGGACGCCGTCGACGATGTACCGGACCCACGGTTCCCAGGCCCCGTCCGACGTCACCAGGCGCAGCAGACGGTAGTAGTCGTCCTTCGACTCGATGATGTAGCGGGACAGGTAGAGCAGGGGAAGGTGCATCAGGCCGGCGTCGCAGAGCATCAGGACGTTCATGATGCGCCCGGTGCGACCGTTGCCGTCGGTGAACGGGTGGATCGCCTCGAACTGGTAGTGGGCGACAGCCATGCGCACCAGCGGGTCCAGATCGGACGGCGCGTTGAGGAACTCCGACCAGTCGTCGAGCAAGCTGCTCAGCGCGGTGCCCGACGGCGGGGTGTAGACCTGCTGCCTGGTCGCAGGATCTCCGATGAACACCTCACCGCGACGGAACCCCTCGTCGTGGCCGCGGATGACGGCGCAGATCTCGGCCGCCGTGTTCGCCGTGAGCGGGCGCTGGCCAACCTGCTGGAAACCGGTCTGCAGCGCGCTGCGGTACCGGAGCGCCTCCCGTGCCGCGGGAGTCGCTCCGACGTCTGTGGCTGCTGCCGTGAACAGCTCGTCCGTCGTCGTGACGATGTTCTCGATCTCCGAGCTTGCCTGGGCCTCCAGGAGCGGGATGGCGTTGATCAGCACCGTCGGATTCGGCAGGGCCTGCGCTCGCGCGTCGAAGCGCGCCAGGGCATCACGCGCCTCGATCGTCGCCTTGAGCACCGTGTGGGTCTCCAGCTCCACCTGGGGAGGGAGGGGTTAGACGAACGTGTCAACGCAGTTGCCACGTGGCACACAGCAGCCCCACCCGCCCCTCCGCTGTGGGTGCACGACACGCCACCATCCACGCGGCGACAACGGCGTGTCGTGCACCCACAGCGGAGGTGTGGAACGACGAGGGCCGCGGCGGGACGAGTCCCACCGCGGCCCGTCCGTCTCGCCGAGCCGTCAGGCGTCGGCCGCGGCGGTCTCGAGCTCGTCGTACGTCGCGAGCTCGGCCAGGTCGCCGGCGACGATCTCCGCGATCTGCACGGCGTTGAGCGCGGCACCCTTGCGCAGGTTGTCGTTGGACACGAACATCACGAGACCACGACCGTCCGGCACCGACTGGTCCACGCGGAGACGGCCCACGAACGACGGGTCGGCACCGGCGGCGGCCAGCGGCGTCGGGACGTCGGCCAGCTCCACGCCCGGCGCGGAACCCAGCAGCTCGCGCGCCCGGTCGGGCGTGATCGCCGCGCCGAACTCCGCGTGGATCGCCAGCGAGTGCCCGGTGAACACCGGCACGCGCACACAGGTCCCCGCCACGGCGAGGTCCGGCAGCCCGAGGATCTTGCGGGACTCGTTGCGGAGCTTCTGCTCCTCGTCCGTCTCCTCGGACCCGTCGTCCACGATCGAGCCGGCCAGCGCCACCACGTCGAACGCGATCGGCGCCACGTACTTCTCCGGCTCGGGGAGCTGGACCGCGTCCCCCGAGAGCGCCAGGCCCTCGAGGTCACCGGCGACGGCGGCGCGCGCCTGGTCGGCAAGCTCCTTGACCCCGCCGACCCCCGACCCCGACACCGCCTGGTAGGTCGCGACGCGCAGGCGCTCCAGCCCGGCCTCCGCGGCCAGCGGCTTGAGCACCGGCATGGCGGCCATCGTGGTGCAGTTCGGGTTGGCGATGATGCCCTTGGCCGCGTCGGCGATCGCCTCCGGGTTCACCTCGGAGACCACCAGCGGCACCTCGGGGTCGAGGCGCCACGCGGACGAGTTGTCGACGACGACGGCGCCCGCCTCGGCGAAGCGGGGAGCGTGCTCGCGCGACGTCCCCCCACCGGCGGAGAACAGGGCGATGTCGATGTCGGCAAGCTCCGCCGTCGGCGTCGCCGCGACGTCCTCGACCGTGACGTCGACGCCCTCGTACGTGATGACCGAGCCGGCCGACCGCGCCGAGGCGAAGAGGCGCAGGTTCTTCACGGGGAAGCCGCGCTCGGAGAGGAACCGGCGGATGACGGCACCGACCTGGCCGGTCGCACCGACCACGGCGACGTCGACGCCCTGGTTGTTGATGAGAGCCATCAGCCGATCACCGCCCCGTCCCGGCGTAGACCACGGCCTCGCCCTCGGAGGAGTCCAGGCCGAACGCGGAGTGGATGGCCCGCACCGCGTCGTCGAGGTTGTCCGCGCGGGTGACGACCGAGATGCGGATCTCCGAGGTGGAGATCATCTCGATGTTGATCCCGGCGTCGCGCAGCGCGCCGAAGAGGCGTGCCGAGATGCCCGGGTGCGACTTCATGCCGGCGCCGACGAGGGAGACCTTGCCGATCTCCTCGTCGATCTCCAGCTCGTCGAACTTGAGCTCCGACTTCACGGCGTTGAGCGCGGCGACCGTCGAGCGGACGTCGCCGTGCGGCAGCGTGAACGAGATGTCCGTCAGGCCCGTCGCGGCGACCGAGACGTTCTGCACGATCATGTCGATGTTCGCGCCGGCTCCGGCGACCACCTCGAAGATGCGGGCGGCCTGGCCGAGCGTGTCGGGGACGCCGACGACGGTGATCTTGGCCTCGCTGCTGTCGTGCGCGACGCCGGAGATGATCGGGTCTTCCATGGCTTCCTCCTGGTCACCGGTGCTGGCGTTCGGGTCGATGGCGTCTCCGTGGGTGCCGGTCACGAGCGTGCCGGTCTTGCCCGAGAACGAGCTGCGGACGTGCACCGGTACGTCGTACCGGCGCGCGTACTCGACGGCCCGCAGCGCGAGGACCTTGGCGCCGGAGGCAGCCAGCTCGAGCATCTCCTCGTAGGTGACGCGGTCGATCTTGCGGGCGCCGGTGACGATGCGGGGGTCGGCGCTGAAGATGCCGTCGACGTCGGTGTAGATCTCGCAGACGTCCGCGTCGAGCCCGGCGGCCAGGGCGACCGCCGTCGTGTCGGACCCACCACGACCGAGCGTGGTGACGTCGTTGGATGTGCTGACGCCCTGGAACCCCGCGACGATCGCGACCTGACCCTTGGAGAGGGTCTGGCGGATCCGGTGCGGGACGACGTCGACGATGCGGGCCTTGCCGTGGACCGCGTCGGTGAGGAGGCCGGCCTGCTGGCCGGTGAAGGACTTCGCCTTGACCCCGAGCTTGTCGATCGCCATCGCGAGGAGGGACATCGAGATCCGCTCACCGGCGGTGAGCAGGATGTCCATCTCGCGCTGCGGAGGCCTCGGGCTGATCTCTTCGGCAAGTTCGAGGAGCTCGTCCGTGGTGTCGCCCATGGCGCTCACCACCACGACCACGTCGTTGCCGGCGCGCTTGGCCTCGGCGATGCGCTTGGCCACGCGCTTGATGGAGCGGGCGTCCGAGACGGACGACCCACCGTACTTCTGCACGACCAGTGCCATGCATGCAACCTTCCTGTTGCCGGCCACCGTCTCTCTCAACGGCCCGCCGGTGTCTTGTGTGTGCGCGGACCATCGTAGCGTCCGGCCCTCCACGGCCGATGTGGACGCCGTCACAGACGGCGGTACTACCTCGGCGGAGTGCGCACTACCTCGAGAGGTCGGTGACGACGTCGTAGCCGAGCTTGCAGATCAGCGCGCCGACCACCACCACGAACACCACCCGCACGAACCCGGAGCCCTTCGCGACGGCCATCCGCGCCCCGACGTACCCGCCCACGAGGTTCGCCACCCCCATCGACAGGCCGAGTCCCCAGATCACGGCGCCGTGCGGCACGAAGTACAGCAGCGCCCCGAGGTTCGTGGCGAAGTTGACGATCTTCGCCAGCGCGGACGCCGGCAGGAACGCGTAGCCGAGCACGCTCACCAGGGAGATCACCAGGAACGTCCCCGTCCCGGGCCCGAGCAGGCCGTCGTAGGCGCCGATGACCAGGCCGATGCCCGCGGCCGTCCACCGGTGCCGGTTGCCCTCCCAGCGCAGGTCGTCCTGTGCGCCGAGCCGCGGCCGCAGGATCGTGAACAGGGCGACCCCGACGAGCACCACGAGGATGATCGGCGTGAACAGCTCCGCCGGGATCTGCGTGGCGAGCGCCGCGCCGCCGACCGCCCCGGCCAGGGCCGCGAGCGCCATCGGCCCCGCCGTCGTCAGGTCGGGGCCGACGCGCCGGTAGTAGGTGATCGAGCTCACCGAGGTGCCCATGATCGAGCCGAGCTTGTTGGTCGCGAGCGCCTGCACGGGCGAGATGCCCGGCACGAGCAGCAGCGCGGGGAGCTGGATCAGCCCGCCCCCACCGACGACGGCGTCGACCCAGCCGGCGGCGAGGCCGGCCAGGACGAGCAGGACGATGGTGGTGGGGTCGAGGTCGAGCACGCGTCGAATCCTTGCACGTGCTCGACGCCCGAGGCCGTCGTCGCAGGTGAGAGATCATCCCGGAGGATGATGTCGGTACCGCGCCTCGCGGCGTAGGTTCGTCGCCATGACCGACGACGGCGGTGGTATCAGCACGCGCGGCGTGCGGCGGGCCTTCGGCACCGTGCACGCGGTGGTGGACGTGACCCTGGAGGCGCGGCCCGGCCGCGTCACGGCGCTGGTCGGCCCCAACGGGTCCGGCAAGACGACGCTCCTGCTGATGCTCGCCGGGCTGCTGGCGCCCGACGGCGGCGAGGTCCGGGTCGGCGGCATCGATCCCGCTGCGCACGGCCGTGCCGCCCGCGCCCGGATCGGCTGGATGCCCGACGTGTTCGGCACGTGGGAGTCGCTCACCGCCCGCGAGGTGCTGACGACCGTGGCGGCGGCCTACCGGATGAGCGCCGCGGACGGCGCCCGGCGCGCGGCCGAGCTGCTGGAGCTGGTGCACCTCGCCGATCTGGCCGACTCCCCCGCGCACGTGCTCTCCCGGGGGCAGAAGCAGCGGCTCGGGCTCGCTCGGTCGCTGGTCCACGACCCCGACGTGCTGCTCCTCGACGAACCCGCCTCCGGCCTGGACCCTCGCTCGCGCGTGGACCTGCGCGAGCTCGTGCGCCGTCTCGCGGCAGCGGGCAAGACGATCCTCATCAGCTCGCACGTGCTCACCGAGCTCGACGAGATGGCCGACGACGCGGTCTTCCTCTCCCAGGGGCGCACCGTGCGGTCGCAGTCCGTGGACGACGCCGCCGCGGAGCGCCGCGCGTGGCGGATCGCCGCACTGACCCCCGATCCGCTGGCGGAGTGGCTCACCACGGCCGGGATCGCCGCCCGGCTCGAGGACGACGGCGCCGCGCTGGTCGAGCTCGGCGGCGACGAGGCCGCGGCGGCCCTGCTGCGCGACGCGGTCGACGCCGGCGTGCCGGTGGTCTCCATGGCGCCGGCCGGTGGCGCGCTGGAGCAGGCGTACCTGCGACTCGAGGAGGAACGACGGTGAGCGTCGAGACCCGGGAGGTCCCGCCGTCGGGCACCCAGCCCCGTGCGGTGCCCACGAGCGACTGGTCCCTGTCGTGGCAGGGCGTGCGGACGGTGACGCAGCTCGAGCTGCGGCAGCGGGTGCGCTCCACGCGCTGGAAGATCGCGCTCGTCGTGTGGTTCGTGGTGGTGGGGCTCATCACCCTGCTCACCTCCGGCGCGGTCACCATGCTGTTCGACGACCCGTCGATGGGCGCGGACGGCGCGGGCGGGACGATGTTCGGCGTCGTCGTCTTCTTCGTCCTCTTCCTCGGGCTGCTGGTCGCGCCGGCGCTCACCGCTCCGGCGATCAACGGCGACCGTGCCGCCGGGACGCTCGCGACCCTCCAGGCCACGCTCCTCACCCCCGCGGAGATCGTGGTCGGCAAGCTGCTGGCCGCCTGGCTGGCAGCCCTCGCCTTCCTGGCCGCGAGCGTGCCGTTCATCGTGTGGGCGTTCGCCGTGGGCGGGCTGCCGTTCTGGTCGCTCGTGTCCGTCGTGCTGGTGCTCGCCGTCGTGCTCGGGGTGGTGTGCGCCGTCGGCCTCGGGTTCTCCGCGCTCACCGCGAAGACCTCCGGTTCGGCGGTGCTCACCTACCTCACCGTGGGCGGGCTGTCGGTCGTGACGCTGGCGCTCTTCGGCCTCAGCGCACCGCTGGTGACCACCACCGAGGACGTGCGGACCTGGAGCGCACCGACCGACTACGACTGGGAGGACACGGAGCCGCCGGAGTGCGGGTGGACGGTCCAGACGCAGGACGTCTGGCACTCCGAACGCACCTGGTGGCTGCTCGCCGCCAACCCGTTCGTGATCGTCGCGGACGCCCAGCCGCTCGCCGACCCCGAGACGTACGAGTCCGCTGCCGACCCGTTGACGCTGATCCAGTACGGGGTCCGGTTCGCCCGCACCGGTCCTCCGGCGGAGCAGGACTGGTGCGGAGACATGTGGTTCACGGTCGACGGTCGCGACACGCAGCTCACGTCGCCCGTCGAGGAGCAGCAGCCGAGCGAGTCGGAGGTGTGGCCCTGGGGCCTCGGGATCTACGTGCTGCTCGGCGCGGGCGGGATCGTCACCGCCGTCCGGCGCCTGCGCATCCCGGCGCACCGGCTGCCGCAGGGCACCCGCGTCGCCTGACCGTCCCCGCGCCTCGGCGGGTCAGGCGTGCAGCGCGTCGTACTCCGCCTCGGCGGCGACGTCGTCGGGCACGTCGAGGCGCAGGTGGCCGAGGACGCCCTGGAGCACGCGCAACCCTGACGCGGCACGCTCGCCCCAGCTCGACAGGTAGCTGAACTGCCACCACCACAGGCCCTCGAGCTCGTGGCCGTCGTCGAAGTGCTGCAGCCCCTTGGCGATCTCGTCGGCCACGCAGGCCAGGTCCCCGGAGAGGGTCGCCGGGGCGACGTCGGCGCTCAGCACCGGGTCGGTCACCTCGACGTAGTCGTCGAACCCGTCGAACATCCGGGCCAGCGCGGTCCGCAGCGGGTCCATGTCGGTCTCCCGCCCGGCGTCGGGCTCGAAGCGCTCGACGGGGACGACGTCGGTGATCGCCGCGAGCCGTGCGCCCGCCGCGAGCAGGTCCGAGGTCGCGAGGATCAGCAGGGACAGCTCGGCGCCCGGGAATCCGCCCGAGGCGACCTGCGACGTCGTCGACAGGAACGTCCGGGCCTGGGCCGACATCTGCTCGGCGACGTCGCGCAGCTCCGAGTCGGCGGAGATCTCTGGCACGTTCCTCACCCGTTCCTGCGCTCGATGCCGGGCCGAGCGTCTCTCGCCCCCGCGTGCTGACAGTGTCCCCCGAGCGACCTCCGGGACGCCAGGCGACCGGCGATCTGCCATGAGATCGGCAAGATCATTAGTCTTGATGATCATCTTTTGCTTGCCGATCAGCAGAAGCTCGTCTACGGTCAGGAGCGGTCGACACCGTCTTCAAGGAGGAAGAACATGCCAGCACGACCGTCCGGCCCCGCCACCAGATGTCTCGCGGGACTCGTCACCCTCGCCCTGGCGGGCGGCACCGCTGCCCTCGCCACCGCACCCGCCGGAGCCGTCGAGCCCGCCTCCCCGGCCGCCACGCAGCTGCAGACCGCCGACCTGCCGCCCCAGGAACCCGGCGTCACGCTGCGCACCTACGACCTGCGGCAGGGCATCAAACAGCTCTGCACCCTCAAGAGCGGCCAGACTCCCAACATCGACAAGCTCATGCCCACGGTGGACTGGACCGAGGCGAGCCAGTTCGGGCTCGAAGACCACTTCCTCACCCACGTGGTTGGCAACGTCCACGCCCCCGAGGACGGCGAGTACACGTTCCGCCTCACCAGCGACGACGGCTCCCGGCTGTCGATCGGTGACGAGGTCGTCGTGGACAACGACGGCCTGCACGGCGAGGAGTCCGTGGACGGCACCGTCACGCTGACCGCCGGCGCGCACCCGCTGTTCGTCGAGTTCTTCGAGGACGCCTACGGCCAGGTCCTGCGGCTCGAGTGGATGCCGCCGGGCGCCAGCGAGTTCACCGTGGTGCCGCAGGAGGCGCTGAGCACCGAGGCCGGCGTCGTCCGCGTCACGGCCCCCGGCACCAAGTACTGCGAGGGCGCCGAGGACACCGCCGGCGACGGCCTGCCCCTGGACGCCGTGCACCCCGGCTACGACCTCACCGACCTGCGGCCCGAAGGCTTCGAGCCGATGGTCTCCGGCATGGACTGGACCGCCGACGGCGACCTCGTCGTCGCGACGTCCGGCTCCGTGAGCCCCGGCGGCTGGGTCGAGGACCCGGAGCCCGGCGAGCTGTTCGTGCTCGACCAGGTGACCGGCGAGACCAGCGCCGAGGAGGTCACCGCGACCAAGATCGCCACCGACCTGTTCAACCCCATGGGCGTGGCCGTCATCGACGACTCGATCTTCGTCACCGAGCGCGACGCGCTCACCGAGCTGACGGACCCGGACGGGGACGGCTTCTACGACCAGCGCTCCACCGTGGCCGAGTGGCCGTTCGGCGGCAACTTCCACGAGTTCGCGTTCGGGCTGCTGCACGACGAGGACAAGTTCTACGTCAACCTCTCCGTGGCCATCAACAACGGTGGCGCCACGACCGACCCGCAGCCGGCCGAGAACCGCGGCACGAGCATCACGGTCGACCGGGAGACCGGCGAGATCGACTACGTCGCCGGCGGGCTCCGCACGCCGAACGGCATGACGTTCGGGCCGGACGACGAGCTCTTCGTCATGGACAACCAGGGCGCCTGGCTGCCCAGCTCCAAGCTGGTGCACGTCGAGCAGGACCGGTTCTTCAACCACTACACCAACCCGGACGGCCCGTTCGACGACCAGCCCGTCACCCAGCCGGCACTGTGGATCCCGCAGAACGAGATCGGCAACTCGCCCAGCGAGCCCGTGCAGCTCAGCGAGGGGCAGTTCGCCGGCCAGGTCCTGTTCGGCGACGTCACCTACGGCGGCCTGCAGCGCGGGTTCCTCGAGAAGGTCGACGGCGAGTTCCAGGGAGCCGTGTTCCGGCACACCGCAGGGCTCGAGGCGGGCGTCAACCGCACCGTGATCGGGCCCGACGGCGCGGTCTACGTGGGCGGCATCGGCGAGGCCGGCAACTGGAGCGAGCCCAACAAGCTCCGCTACGGCCTGCAGAAGCTGACGCCGAACGGCCAGGAGTCGTTCGACATGCTCGAGATGCGCGTGCGCGACGGCGGCTTCGAGGTCGAGTACAACCAGCCGCTGTCCGAGGAGACGGCCGCGAAGATCGCCGAGGACGCCGCCCAGGCGTACCGCGTGGACCAGTGGCGCTACGTGCCCACCCAGCAGTACGGCGGGCCGAAGATCGACGAGGAGGTGCTGCACGTCAGCGAGGCCACCGTCTCGGAGGACCGCACCACCGTCAGCCTCTCGGTCGACGGGCTGAAGCCGGGCCGGGTCGTGCACCTGCGCTCGCCGCGCCCGTTCAGCGACGCCGAGGGCCGTGAGCTGTGGAACACCGAGGCCTGGTACACGCTCAACAGCCTGCCCGGCTACGTGGCCCCTGCCGACCGCGGGTACTACGAGGCCGAGGAGTCGGTGCTGCTCGGGTCCGCCGGGCTCGCCAGCGAGCACAGCGGCTACTCGGGCTCCGGGTTCGTCGACGGCATCCAGTCCGCCGGCGCGGGCGTGACGTTCACCGTGAACGCCGACGCGGCCGGCACGCAGCCGGTCAACCTGCGGTACTCCAACGGGCCCAACCCGTTCGAGGGCGACAAGTCGATCTCGGTGCTCGTCAACGGCACCGAGGTGGACCCCTGGGTGCTGCCGAGCACGGGTGACTGGAAGACGTGGGACTTCGCCACGCGCGACCTCGACCTGCGCGAGGGCGCCAACACGATCACGCTCCGGTACGACGAGGGCGACGACGGCAACGTCAACCTCGACGTCCTGTCGATCGGCGAGTCGCCCGACCTGTGCTCGCCGACCGAGCCGGACGAGGGGTACACCGCCCTGTTCGACGGCACCCTCGCGAGCTTCGACGACTGGCGGCTCGCCGGCGCCGGCTCCTTCGGGCGCCAGGACGACTGCACGCTGAAGACCGAGGGCGGCATGGGTCTGCTCTGGCACACCGCCGAGCTCGAGGGCTCCTACAGCCTGACGCTCGACTGGAAGCTCGTGAAGGACGACAACGGCGGCGTGTTCGTCGGGTTCCCCGACCCGGGCGACGACCCGTGGGTCGCCGTCGACCAGGGCTACGAGATCCAGATCGACGCCAGCGACGAGCCGGACCGCACCACCGGTGCGATCTACACCTTCCAGGGTGCGGACGAAGAGGCCCGCGACGCGGCCCTCAACCCGGTCCCCGAGTGGAACAGCTACGACATCCGCGTCGTGGGTGACACCATCCGGATCTACCTCAACGGTGTGCTGGTGAACGACTTCGTCAGCACGGACCCGGCGCGCGACCTCTCCCAGGGGTTCCTCGGGATCCAGAACCACGGCGGCGGCGAGACGGTGTCCTACCGGGACATCCAGGTCAAGCCGCTGGGCGACCTGGCCGTCACGGCCACCGCGGAGGTGCGCTGCGAGGCGGACGCCGCCGTGCTGGACGTCCACGCGTCCAACACCGAGACGGACGTGCCGGTGGACCTCACCATCGACACGGCGCTCGGGTCCCGCACGGTCGAGGGCGTCGAGCCGGGGGCCTCCGTCACGGAGTCGTTCGCGGCCGAGGCCGCCGAGCTCGCGGCCGGCGCCGTCCAGGTGACGGCGAACGGCGACAAGCGCACCCTCGAGCTCGAGGCGTCCTACGACGCCGCGGACTGCGCTGAGGGCCTGCCCGCCGAGATCCGGGCGAAGCTCGCTCCGCCGAAGGTCAAGGCCGGCAAGGACACCAAGGCGATGGTCTGGGTGTCCGGCGCGGAGGGTGACCCGGTCCCGACCGGCACCGTGCGCGTCACGCTCGGCGACGAGGTCGTCACCACCGAGATCGGCAAGGGCCCGGCCAAGGTGAAGATGCCGACGTCGGGGCTCTCCGCGGGGGTGCACACGGTGACCGTGGAGTACCTGGGTGACGCCGTCTACGGCGACACCAGCACGACGGCGGACCTCACGGTGCGCTGACCGCTCCGCATCACCGCGACCGGGCCTGCTCCCCTCCGTGGGGGCGGGCCCGTTCGCGTCGGGCCGTCAGGTGCCGACGACGCGCCGGCCCTCGAACGCGCGGCCGAGGGTGACCTCGTCCGCGTACTCCAGGTCGCCGCCGACGGGCAGCCCGGAGGCCAGGCGCGAGACGGTCAGCCCCATCGGTCCGATGAGCCGCGAGAGGTACGTGGCCGTGGCCTCGCCCTCGACGTTCGGGTCGGTGGCGATGATGACCTCGGTGACCGCGCCGTCGGCCAGCCGCGACATGAGCTCGGCGATGCGCAGGTCGTCCGGCCCGACGTTGTCAAGCGGGTTGATCGCGCCGCCGAGCACGTGGTACCTGCCGCGGAACTCGCGCGTGCGCTCGATGGCGACGACGTCCTTGGGCTCCTCGACCACGCAGATGGTCTCGTCGCTGCGCCGCGGGTCGGAGCAGATGCGGCACCGCTCGGACTCCGCGACGTTGCCGCAGACCTCGCAGAACTGCACGCGCAGCTTCACCTCGGTGAGGGCGTCGGTCAGCCGCCGCACGTCCGCGGCGTCCGCGGCGAGCAGGTGGAACGCGATCCGCTGCGCACTCTTGGGCCCGACGCCGGGAAGCCGGCCGAGCTCGTCGATCAGGTCCTGGACCGCTCCTTCGTACACACGCCCAGGGTACGGGCCGCACCCGACAACCCCCGCCCCACCCCGCCCTTCGTCGCTGTGGGTGCACGACACGCCGTCTGCCGCCCCTGGCTGGGCGGCGTGTCGTGCACCCACAGCGAGGAGGGGGTGGGCGGGATCAGACCCAGCCCTTGGCGCGCGCCACCCGGACGGCCTCGTGCCGGTTGGTGACCCCGAGCTTCGCCACGGCCGAGGACAGGTAGTTGCGCACCGTGCCCGGCGCCAGCGCAGCGCGGTCGGCGATCTCCTCCACCCGGGCCCCGTCGGCGGCGAGCTCCAGCACGTCGGCCTCCCGCGCCGTCAGCGGCGAGTCGCCCGCGGCGATGGCGTCGGCCGCCAGCTCGGGGTCGACGTACCGCCCGCCCGACGCCACCTGCCGGATCGCGGCGGCCAGCACCGCGGCCGAGACCGTCTTGGGCAGGAACCCCCGCACCCCGGCCCCGAGCGCCTTCTTGAGGTGCCCGGGTCGCCCGTGGCCGGTGACGATGACGATCCCGCAGTCCGGGACCTCCGTCCGCACCTGCTCGGCCACCTCGATGCCGTCCGCGCCCGGCATCTGGAGGTCGAGCACCGCGACGTCCGGCCGTAGATGCCGGACGACGGCGACCGCCTCCGTCCCGGACGCCGCCACGGCGATCACGTCCAGGTCGTCCTCCAGGTCGAGGAGCTGGGCGACGGCGTCGCGGATGAGGGTCTCGTCGTCGGCGAGGACGATGCGGATCATGCGGCAGCTCCGGGTTGCGTCGGGACACGCGCCACCAGGGTGAACCGGTCACCATGGGTCGACACGTCGAGGGTGCCGCCGACGGCGGCAAGTCGTTCGCGCAGGCCGGCCAGCCCCGTCCCAGCGGGCTCGCCGCGGCGCACAGCACCGGGCTCAGCGCCCACGACGCCGTCGTTGACGATGCGCAGCACGGTCGTGTCGCCGTCGTCGTCGAGCTCGAGGCGGCACTCGGCGGCCTTCGAGTGCCGCACCACGTTCGTCACGGCCTCGCGCACCACCCAGGCCAGCGCGTCCTGCTGGGTCGTGGCCAGCGGCGGCACCACGCCGATGACACGGACGGCGATCCCGGCGGCACGCAGGACCGACCGCGCCCCGGCCAGCTCGGTCGCCAGGTCGGTGGCGCGATAGCCGGCGACCACGCCGCGCACCTCGCGCAACGACTCCTGGGCGAGGGTGCGCACCTCGTCCATCTCCTCGGCGGCACGCGGGTCGCCGCGACGGGCGAGCGCGGCCGACAGGTCGCTCTTGACGGCGACGGCCGACAGGGCTCGCCCGACGACGTCGTGCATGTCACGCGAGATCCGCAGGCGCTCCTCGGCGACGGCGAGCCGGCCGACCATCTCGCGCGACGCCTCCAGCTCGCGCACCACCTCGAGCACCCACATCGAGATCCGTACCGTGCTCGTCCAGAACATCGTCGCCACGTACAGGAACACCGCCACGACGACGGCACCGACGTCGAGGGCGCCGTCCAGCAGCCGCCCGGCGAGGATCATGACGGGCACCACGGTGCCCGCGATCGCCAGCCGCCGGAACGGGAAGCCGATGGCCAGCGCCCCGAAGGTCGCCGCCCCGCACGCGCCGATCATCAGGCTGCGCGCGTCCCAGCTGCCGGTCTCGGCCACCCCGGGCAGCACCACCAGCGAGAGGCCGACGACGACGGCGGTCACCGCGAGCAGCGCCAGCACCACCGGGTGCAGCCGGTCACGCACCAACGGCTGGTCGAACCCGACGTGCACCGTCGCGAACGCCAACCCGATGTGGACCAGCGCCACGACGGCGAGCAGCCCGAGCGCGAGCGCCGACGGCAACGGGTCCCGGCTGTGCGCCAGCGCGCTCGCGGCGTAGAGGTAGAAGAACCCCTCCATCGGCACGAACAGGTACAGGCTGATGCGGGTGTAGATCTCGACCCCGCGTGCTCCACCGGCCAACGACGCCGCCGGTCGGAACGACGCGGAGTGCGGGACGGACGCGGTCTGGCGAGGGCTCACGCTGTCAGCCTGCCACGTCCTGGATCGGGAAGGGCTCAACGTCGCGGTGCCCAGCGCATCCATCGCCGTGCCGCCAGGACACCGAGCGTCGTCCATCCGGCGAGCACGAGGACCGGGAGGCCCGCCGCACCGAAGGTCTCGACGAACGACAGCGTCTGCCCGGCGGCGTCGGTCCCCGTGAGGCCCAGCCCCATGAGCTCCGTCACCGGCCGCAGCGGCGTGAAGCGCGCGACGGTGCTGATCGCGTCCGGGGTGGGGAACAGCCCCGCGAACGGCAGGATCAGCACGATCGCCGGCAGCGTGGTGAGCTGGACGGACTCCACGGTCCTCGAGAAGCCCGCGGTCGCGGCCGCGATCGCCCCCAGCACCACCGCACCGCCCAGCGCGGCGACGAGCACCAGCACCGGGTTGGCCATGCCCGGTGGCTCGATCATGGCGGACACCGCCGCGTAGCCGAGCCCGAGCTGGACGAGGACGACGACGACGGCGGGCAGCGCGGGTGCGAGCAGCGCGTCGACGCGCGTGGTGGAGCCGGTCAGCAGCCGCTGGAGCACGCGATCCTCCCGGCGCGCGACGTACGCGGTGGTGAGGTTGTAGTAGACGACGAAGATCAGGGCGACGACGTGCAGCATCGCGAGCACTCCGGCCGCCACGGCCTGGCCGGAGGCGTCGTCGTCGCCCACCCCGCCGAGCACGGCGAACAGCCCGACGAACCCGACGGGGAGCAGGAGCGCGTTGGCGAGCGCCGCACGGTTGCGGACCAGGAGCAGCGTCTCGGCGCGGGCCAGCGCGAGCAGACGCCGGGTCCGTGACGCCGGTCGGGCGTCCGCGGGAGCGGTCGAGCCGATCATGCCGCCACCTCCTCGTCCGTCCCCTCGGCGAGCGAGAGGAACGCCTGCTCGAGGGACGCCGACCGGGCCTCCAGCTCCTCCAGGCGCAGCCCGTGCTCGCGGGCCCAGGTCAGCACGATCTCCAGGTCCTCCTGCAGCGCGGAGGTCCGCACCCGCACCCGGCCCCGGTCGACGTCGGCGTGCACCAGTCCGGGCATCGCCGGCAGGTCCGTCGTCGTGAGCCGCAACGTGGCCCCCGGCCCGTCGTGCGGGACGAACTCGATCCGTGCCGGCTCCGCGGCGACCGCCTCGGCGACCGTCCCCTCGCGCACCACCCGCCCGGCGCGCATGATCGCGACGCGGTCGGCGAGCTCCTCGGCCTCCTCGAGGTAGTGCGTGGTCAGCAGGACGGTGGCACCGTCCTCGAGCAGCCCGCGCACCAGCCGCCACACCGCGCGGCGGCTCTCCGGGTCCAGGCCGGTGGTCGGCTCGTCCAGGACCAGCAGCTCCGGGTGGCCGAGGATCGCGAGCGCCAGGTCGAGCCGTCGTCGTTCACCGCCGGAGAGGCTGCCCACGCGCACGTCGGCGCGGGACGTCAGCGCCAGGTCGGCCAGCACCTCGTCGACCGGGCGCGGGCGGGCGAGGGTGCCGGCCCACATGCGCATCGTCTCGACGGTCGTCAGGTCGGACGAGAACCCCGCCTCCTGGAGCATCACGCCCAGACCCCCGACGATGCGCGAGCGCTCGCGGTACGGGTCGTGACCCAGCACGCGGATCTGCCCGGCGTCCGCGGGGGCCAGCCCTTCGACGAGCTCGACCAGCGACGTCTTGCCGGCACCGTTGGTGCCGAGCAGGGCCAGCAGCTCGCCTCGCCGCAGGTCCAGGTCGACGCCCCGCACGGCCTCGAACGGGCCGTACCGGCGTCGCACCCCCCGCAGGGAGACGATCGGTTCGAAGGTCATGCCACGATCCTGTCCCGCGGACGACGCCGCAGGTAGTGCCTGTGATCACCGGTCGCCGTGCGGTTCCCACGGTCCACCCATGACATCTGTCAGATCGTGCCCGACGGTGCGGTGCGGGCTCAGGGCGGGTCAGCCTCAGGGCGTGGCGCCCAGCCCGGTGGCACGCAGCAGGGCCGTCGGCCCGAACGACACGTTCTGGTCCACGGCCAGCTCGACCCACCGTCCCTCGCCGTCGCCGCCGAACGTCAGGCGTGCGTCGAGGGCGAAGGGCGTCCCGCGCCACAGGAGACGGCACGTCAGCTCGTGCGGAGCCGTCCAGGCGGCGGCGCCCGCGACGGGCAGGTCCTCGTCGTCGACCCGGGCGCGACCCACCACCCAGTGGCCGACGCCGCAGCGCACCACCTGCCGCTCGGTGCTGCCCGCGAGGGTCCAGCCGAGCTCGATCTCGTCACCCTTGCGGTCGATGCCGACGCTGTGCCAGCGCAGCACGGACCGGGTGTGCCGGGCGGGCGAACCCGGCTGCGGGCCGTCCGGCGTGTCCGGTGCTCCGCCGTCGTGCCCCTCGAGGGTGAACGTCGAGCCGCGTACGAAGTCCTCGAGCGGTTCGTGCGCCGTGCCGTGCGGCACTGCGACCGCGAGGTCCCGGGGCGAGAAGGAACCGCCGTCGGCCGGGGCTCCTGCTCCGGGCGCTGCACCGACGACGGCGTCCATCGCGTCGAGGGCCGCCTCGAGCTCGAGGTGCGTGGCCTGCGCGCCCGCGGTGAGGACCACGACCATGTCGCGTCCCGGCGACACCACGCAGAACTGCCCGAAGGCGCCGTCGGCTCGGTACGCGTCACCGCGGCAGCGCCAGAACTGGTACCCGTAGCCCTGCGCCCACTCAACGTTCTGGTCGGGGCCGTTGGGCACCTGGGCGGCGGTCATCTCGTCCACCCAGGCGGCCGGGACGAGCTGCTCGCCGCCCCAGGTGCCGCGCTGCAGCAACAGCTGGCCGAACACCGCGAGCTCCTCGGTGGTGAGGCGCAGACCGTAGCCACCGACGTCGATCCCCCGCGGGCACTGCTCCCAGGTGGCGCCCGTGATACCCAGCGGGGCGAGCAGGCGCGGCGTGAGGTAGTCGAGGAGCCGCTCGCCCGTGAGCCGGTGCAGGATCGCGGAGAGCAGGTAGGTGGCGCCCGTGTTGTAGACGAAGCGCGTCCCGGGCTCGTGGACGACCGGCGCCGCCAGGATCGCCTGCGCCCAGCTCGACCCGGGGACGTGCAGGTTCGTCAGGGTGAAGTTCATCGTGTCGGTGCCGTGACCGGACGTCATCGTCAGCAGGTCACGGACGGTCATGGCGGACAGGTGGGCGCTCGGCTCGGCGGGGGCGTCGTCGGGCAGCAGGTCGATCACGCGGTCGTCGGTGCGCAGCAGACCCTCCGCCGCCGCGAGGCCGACGGCGGTGGCCGTGAAGGACTTCGACACCGAGAACATGGTGTGCGTCTCGTCGGGTGCGTAGGGGTGCCACCATGCCTCGGCGACCACCGAGCCGTGGCGGAGCACCATGAGGCTGTGGACGTCGCGGAGGCCGTCGAGCGTCGCGACGAGGCGTTCGAGGACGGCCTGGTCCACCCCGTGCGACTCCGGGGTGGCGCGGGGAAGGCGGGCGGGGGCGGTCGGTGTCGTCGTCGGCACGGGGCCAGTCTGCCGCACCGTCCCGCCGGGGTCCTCACGGCTGGTCGGCGACCTCCTCCAGGATCGTGCCGTCCAGCACCTTCACGACGAGCGGCACCCCGAGCAGCCCTGTGGAGGCGATGTCGGGGTCGTCGTCCGAGGCGTCGTCGTAGCCGCCCCCGGACGGGCGCGCCCGCTCCGACTGCTCCCGTTCTCGGGACGCGGCCGCGGCCTGCTCGGCCGCCTGGCGGGGCGTCTGCGCAGCGGCCGACGGCGCGGCGGTCGACGGCGCGGTGGCCGACGGCGCGGTGGCCGACGGCGCGGTGGCCGACGCACCGTCCGAGGGCGACGACGACGACCCGGCGAGCCAGGCCGCGTCGGCGGCATCGGCGGCCGACTGGACCGACTGGGCCGACTGGGCTGACTGGGCCGACTGGCCTGCCGGCTCAGAGGCCGAGGCCGCTGAGGGAGGCGTGTCGTCGACGCGCGCGACGGACACTCCGCCGCGCGGCGATCCTGCCGGCGCGACAGCGGCTCCTCGAGGCCCGCCGTCCGGGGCCGCGTCGGGCACGCTCGGGCTCGGCGGGGTCGGCTGTTCGGTCGGTCCGGGCGCGCCGACGGTCGCCTCGAGGCGTACCTGCACCCCGAGGGTCTGGAAGACGGCATCGACCACCGCGTCGACGTGCCGCGGCTGCGCGGAGAACGTGCGAGCCATGCCCTCCGCGTCGAAGGCGATCCGCAGCACTCCCCCGGACAGCGAGGCCACCTGGGCGTTGGGGCCCACGAGGGCGCGGGTGACCGGGCTGGACAGGTTCGCGACCACCTCGTCCCAGCGTCGCCGCACCAGCTCGGCCGTCACCTCGGAAGATCCGGAAGACGGCTCGGTCGCCGCCGCAGGAGTGTGCACCGGTGCGGGGCCGGACGCCGGCTCCACGGAGGGCTCGGCGGCCGGCGGTTCGGACGGGAGCGCAGCCTCCGGTTCGTCGGCGACGGGCTCGGTGGGCGCCGGAGGACCGGGTGCGACCTCCGCCTCGCGCTCAGGCTCCGGCTCACGCACAGCCTCGGGCTCGCTCTGGGGATCAGAGACAGGCTCACGGTCGATCCCCTGCTCGCGATCGGTGTCGAACGCGGGCTCGGGCTCGGACTCGCGCTGCGGGTCGGACGCAGGCTCGGTGGCGGACGCCGCGGACACGCTCTCGGGGCTCGAGCCCACGTCCCGGGCGACGGGTCGTCGGCTCTGCTGCAGGGCAGCCCGCGCGGCCGCCGCGCCGGACAGCCCTGCCGTGCTCCCGGCCCCCGTGCCGCCGCCCTGGCCGTCCGCGGCGGGCGCCGCCGTCGGCGCCGGTTCTGCACCCGGGCCGGGCCGGTCGCCGGCAGCGGCGGGCATGCCGGCCGGTGCCGCGGCGATGGCGCCTCGCTCCAGCCGGTCGATGCGCGCGGCGAGTCCGTCGGCACCGTCGTCGGCGCCGGGCAGCAGCAGGCGGGCGCACAGCAGCTCGAGGTGCAGGCGTGGCGAGGTGGCGCCGGTCATCTCGGTGAGGGCGGAGTTGACCAGGTCGGCCGCGCGGGACAGCTCGGCGAGCCCGAGGTGGGTCGCCTGCTCGGTCATGCGCTCGAGCTGGTCCGAGGGCAGGTCGCGCAGCACCGCGCCCGCGGCGTCCCCCGAGACGGCGATCACGACCAGGTCCCGCAGCCGCTCCAGCACGTCCTCGACGAACCGGCGCGGCTCGTGCCCGGTGGCGATGATCTGGTCGACCACCCGGAAGATCGAGGCGCCGTCGCGCGCCGCGAGGGCGTCCACGACGTCGTCCAGCAGGGTCGCGTGCGTGAACCCGAGGAGGCCGACGGCGGTGTCGTACTCGACCGTCCCGCCCGTCGCCCCGGCGATGAGCTGGTCCATGACGGACAGCGAGTCACGTACGGAGCCGCCGCCGGCGCGCGTCACGAGCGGCACGACCCCCGCGCCGATCTCGACGCCCTCGGCGGCGCACAGCTCGTCGAGGTACGGGCCCAGGACGTCCGGGGGCACGAGCCGGAACGGGTAGTGGTGGGTGCGTGACCGGATGGTGCCGATGACCTTGTCGGGCTCCGTCGTCGCGAACACGAACTTGATGTGCGGCGGCGGCTCCTCGACGATCTTCAGCAGCGCGTTGAAGCCCTGCTGGGTGACCATGTGGGCCTCGTCGAGGATGAAGATCTTGTACCGGTCGCGCGCGGGGGCGAACGTGGCGCGCTCACGCAGGTCGCGCGCGTCGTCCACGCCGTTGTGCGAGGCCGCGTCGATCTCGACGACGTCGAGCGACCCGGAGCCGCCGCGTGCCAGCTCGACGCACGACGGGCACTCGCCGCAGGGCGTGTCGAGCGGCTTCTCCGGGGTGTTGCGGGCGCAGTTGAGCGTGCGCGCGAGGATGCGTGCCGAGGTCGTCTTGCCGCAGCCTCGCGGCCCGGAGAAGAGGTAGGCGTGGTTGACGCGCCCGCTGCGCAACGCCTGCATGAGCGGCGCGGTGACGTGCTCCTGGCCGATCACCTCGGCGAAGGTCTCGGGCCGGTAGCGGCGGTACAGAGCGGTGGACACGCACGCAACGATAGACGCCGGGGCTGACAGGGACACCTCCCGGTCCGTCACGTCTCGCCACGCACAATGTTAGTGACTAACATAGGACCCGTGACCGTCCCCACCCCCCGGGCGCTGCGCACCCGGGAACGCATCCTCGCCGCGGCCCTCGACCTGTTCGAGCGCGAGGGGTACGACACGACCACCGTCGCCCGGATCGCCACGGCCGCCGGCGTCACGCAGATGACGTTCTTCCGGCACTTCCCCACCAAGGACTCCGTCCTCGTCTCCGACCCCTACGACCCGCTCATCGCCCGGGCGGTCGCTGCCCAGCCGCACGGACTCGCCCCCGTCGAGCGTGTCCGCCGCGGCATGCTCGCCGCCCTCGGCACGATCGAGCCGGTCGAGGACGCCACGGCCACGCGCCGCGTCCGGCTGGTCGCCGCGCACCCGTCCCTGCGCGCCGCCATGGTCGCCGCCACCGCCGACACCGAGCGCGCGATCGCCGACGCCCTCGTGGCCGACGGCGTGCCCCGCCTCGACGCCGCCGTCGCCGCAGCAGCCTGCCTGGCCGCCTGCACGGCGGCGCTGCTCGCGATGCCGGGGCTGCCCGACGGCGAGACCCGCCTCGGCGTCGTGGTCACCCGCGCGCTCGACCTCCTCGGCGAGACGTCGTGAGAGCGCTGGCCCTGCACGGCCTGCGGCACCGGTTCGGCGACCGCGCGGCCCTCGACGACCTGTCCCTCGACGTGGCTGCCGGGGAGGTCGTCGCGATGGTCGGCCTCAACGGCGCGGGCAAGACGACGGCGCTGCGCATCCTGACCGGCCGGCTCCACCCGCAGCAGGGCACCGCCCACGTGCTCGGTGCGGATCCCGCCACGCTGGGCACGACGGCGGCACGACGGTTCGGCCACGTCGTCGGGGCCGCGCTGGTCTCACCCGACCTCACGGTGACCGAGAACGTGCGGACCGCCGCACTGCTGCACGGCATGGCGCGAGCCGACGTCCCGGCCGCGAGCGCCGCCGTCGTGCACCGTCTGGACCTCGACGCGTGGGCGGGCGCGCGGGCCCGCACGCTGTCCGCCGGCAACGCCCAGCGGCTGGGGATCGCCTGCGCGGTGGTCCACGGACCGTCGGCGCTGGTGCTCGACGAGCCGACCTCCGCGCTCGACCCGCGCGGCGTGGTGCACGTGCGCGAGCTGGTCCGCTCCCTGGCCGACGGCGGCGCCGCCGTGCTGGTCTCGAGCCACCACCTGGACGAGGTGGCGCGCGTGGCCGACCGCGTCGTCGTCGTGCACGGCGGACGGGACGTCGGCGAGCTCGCGCCCGGGCCCGAGATGGAGCAGCGGTTCTTCGCGCGGGTGCTCGAGGCGGACGCGGGCCGGTCCGGGAGCGCGGCGTGACCGGGCTGGGCACCGCGCTGCGGGTGGAGGCCCTGGCCTGGCGACGATCGACGGTGCAGCGGATCGCGACTCCCCTGGTCCTGGTGCTGCTGCCGCTGGCGAGCGTCGGCACGACGGCGCTAGCCAGGTCGGGGGCGGTGGACGGCGCAGGAGCGGCCAAACTTGCCGACTACGCGCACGGCCCGCTCGCCGTCACGCACCTGACGGTCGCCGGGCAGGTGCTGGCCGTGGGGCTGCTCATGGCCGCAGGGTTCGCGTACGCGGCGGTGTTCGGCCAGCCGCTCGCCGACGGGCGCGCGGGCTCGCTGTTCGGACTCGCGACGCAGCGGTCCACCATCGCGCAGGCGCGGTGCCTCGTGGTGCTCGGCTGGGCGGCGGGGTGTGCGCTGGCGGCGGTGTCGCTGACCGTCGTGGCTTCCACAGCGGTGGTGACGGTGGGCGGCGAGACGTTCACGGACGAGGCCTGGGCGACCGCCGGGCAGGCGCTGCTGGTCGGGCTGCTCGCGGCCTGCCTGGCTCCCCCGTTCGCCGCGGTGGCGACCGCGACCCGGAGCCCGCTGGCCACGGTGGGCACGCTGATCGGCGTCGTGGCCCTGACCCAGGTGGTGGTGCTGGTGGGCGGCGGGGCATGGTTCCCCTACGCGGTGCCGTCGCTGTGGACGGGCATGGGCGGCGTGCAGGTGGCGGCGTCGGTCACCCCCGCGGCGCTCGGGCTGACCGCGGCCGTCGCGCCGGCGGCGATCGCCGTCGTCGTGCGCCAGTGGCGGCGGCTGACCGACGTGTGACGGGAGTTGACGCAGCGCTGGGCTCCCTCTAGGTTTGTATCGTTTCAATCCCAGGAGGACCGATGACGATCCACCTCGCGGGCGACTCCACCGTCGCCCCCACCGACCACGGCGCCACCTCGGGCCATCCGGAGGTCCCGCTGCTCGGCTGGGGCGACGAGCTCGCGCGGTTCGTGCACGACGACGTCCGCAACCTCGCGATCGGCGGCGCCACCACGCAGTCGTTCCGCGACGAGGGCCACTGGGACCGTGTCGTCGAGGCGGTGCGCGCCGACGACACCGTGGTCATCCAGTTCGGCCACAACGACCAGAAGGACCCCACCGAGCTCGCCGCCGAGGGCGGGTACCGCCGTCGGCTCACCGACTTCGTGACCGAGGCGCGTGACGCCGGAGCCAGCCCCGTGCTGGCCACGAGCGTCGAGCGCCGCTGGTTCGCCGACGACGGCACGTTGCGCTGGTCGCACGGCCCCTACCCCGCCGCCGTCCGCGCGCTGGGCAGGGAGCTGGACGTGCCGGTGATCGACCTGACTGTCTTCACCCGCTGGCTGTACACCTGGCTCGGGCCGGAGGCGTCGGCCGCGCTGTTCCCGCACGGGGCGGCCGTCGAGGCCGGCCTGCGTGTGGACGACGCGCTGGCCACGGACAACACGCACTTCACCACCGCCGGCGCCCGCTACGTGGCGCAGTACGTCGCCGAGGCGCTCGTCGCGATCGACGGCGTGCACGACGCCGCCGAGCCGATGGGCGCAGCGATCATGGCGGCACAGCAGGGCTGACGGCGCTGCACCGCGCCCGCCACCCTGGCGTCCACCTCACTCCCGCGGGCGCAGCCTGACGGTCGGCATGGGCGGAGCGGGCAGCGCCGGCGGTTGCCCCGGAGGAAACGGACCGAACAGGTCCGGCGCTCCCGCGTCCCGCGGGTCGGCGGGCTCGAACCCGAGCTCCGCCTGGTAGCGACGGCGGAACTCGGCGATCTCGTCGTGGTCGCGCCCGACGAAGTTCCACCACATCACGATCTGCTCGCCCAGCGGCACACCCCCGAGGAGGATCACCCGGGCACCCGTGGCTCCCGCCGTGACGGCCAGCCAGTCCGCCCCCGGCGGCAGGTACGCCAGCGAACGATGCCCCACGGTGGTCGAGCCGACCACGACGTCCGCGTCCTCGGCGAGCACCGCGTGCTCGAAGTCCGCTCGGATGCCCAACCGCACGGAGGCGCCGGGCGCGAGGACCAGCTCGGCGCCGAGCAGGTCGGCCGTGCGCGTGTCGACCGGCGACACCGAACCCAGGAGCTCTCCGACGAACACGCGGGCGGTCACCCCGGGCAGCTCGACAGGCTCCGGCGTGTGGCGCACGAACGCGTTCTCGCCGAACCGCGTCGCCTCGGGCAGCGCGTACCAGAGCTGCACGCCGTGCAGGGATCGAGTGCCCGGCGAGCTGATCTCCTGGTGGGTGACCCCCCGACCCGCGATCATCAGGTTGAGCGATCCCGGGACGACCGACGCCGCGTTCCCGCCGGAGTCGAGATGCTCGACGCCCCCCGTGAACAGCCAGGACACCGTCGCCAGGCCGGTGTGCGGGTGCCGTGGCACCAGCATGCCGCCGGTCTCCGCGACGTCGTCGGGGCCGTAGTGGTCCAGGAAGCACCAGGCTCCGACCAACGAACGCTTCCGCTGGGGCAGCGTGCGGTAGACGCTCATGGCGCGCGGTCCCCCGAGCGCCACCGGGCGCGGTTCCAGGACCTCGACGGCGACGGACTGCCGACCGGGCTCGAGGAGCTCCACCTCGGGGCGGCTGTCGAGGTTGGTCATCGGACCAGCCTTCCTTCGTGGTCGCGTGGGCGCACCGGGTGCCCGCTGAGGATGGAGATCCGGTTGAACGCGTTGATGGCGACGGCCACCCACTCGGCGGCCGCGAACGTCGCGTCACCGAGGACCTCCCGGGCGGCGGACAGCTCGGCGGCGGTCCTGTCGTCGAGCGGGAGGACCGTCACGGCCTCGGCCACCGCGAGCACCGCCCGTTCCCGGTCCCCGAACACACCTGCATCTCGCCAGCCCGGCAGCACGTCCAGCTGCTGCTGCGGGACGCCCGCCTGCCTCGCCTCTCGCCCGTGGAGGTCCATGCAGAAGGTGCAACCGTTGAGCTGGGACGATCGCACCTTGATCAGCTCGGACTCCTGCGCGAGGAGCCCGCGCTGCTTCGCGGCGTCGCGCGTCTCCACCGAGAAGGCGACCAGGGCGTGCCACGATTCCGGCACGGCCTTGTCGAGGAACGGGCCCACGCCGGCTCTAGGCACGGTCGGCACGGGCGGGGCCGGCGGCGGCACGTGGAGCGGACGTCTCGACGATCTCATGCATGAGGTGAGTCAAGACCGTGTTCCCGGCACAGGGTCAAGCGCTCCGGCGAACCGGACGCCGTCGACGAACTGCTCAACCGATCAGGCACGCTGTAGTATCGACTCCTTGGTCAGCAGGTCGACACGAGGTGGGCAGCCGGATGGCGGAGGTGCGAAAGACGCGCAACGCGGAGCGCACGCGGCGCGCCGTCCTCGACGCGGCGACCGCCGTGATCCTCGAGAAGGGCTCCGCGGTGACGCTGGCCCAGGTCGCGTCCGCGGCAGGCGTGTCCAAGAGCGGCCTCATCCATCACTTCGGCAACCGGGACCAGCTCGTCGTCGCCGTGGTCGAGGACGTCTACGAGCAGTTCCGCGCGACGGTGCTCGAGCACCTCGACCTGTCGGAGAACTACCCCGGCAAGGTGCTGCGCGCCTATGTCCGCGCGCTCAGCGCGGGGAGCGCCGAGGCCACCGCCGTCCGTGACCTCTCCTCGGCCGTGAGCTGGAACGGCCTCTACGCCATCCCCGCGGTCGCGTCGCTCGTCAACGAGCAGAACGCGGAATGGAGCAGGCAGTTCGCCGCGGACGGGCTCAGCGCCGAACGCATCCAGATCGTGCGACGGGCCGCCGAGGGGATCGCCGCGGCAGCCGTGATCGGCGACGAGGACGCGCAGAGCATCGCGGCCGCCACCCGCTTGCTGCTCGAGCTCGCGTCCGACGGCACGTTCCGCTCGCCCCTCTGAGGCCCTCCCCCCTCCGCCCGCACCCCGGTGCGGCGCCTGGCGACCGTGGACCCATCGGCAGGTCCTGACACCTGCGCACCCTGGCGCGCTCTGGCGCGCCCTTGCGCTCGTCGACGGACGAACGCACCTCTGACGACCCCGTACCCCTTGCCTTGCCGATCGATCGGTCTATGAGATCGACCACATGGTCTTGCTAACCGACCTTTTGGTCCGTACGTTGACGGCTCATCGACCACACAGCTGACGAGGAGCCGCATCATGACCGCGCCATCAGCCCAGGCACCCGCCCGGGCCACCTCCCGGACCTGGTTCGGCCTCGCCGTCCTGGTCCTCCCACTGCTGCTGATCACCATCGACGGGACGGTCCTCGTCCTGGGCCTGCCGTCGATCTCCGCCGAGCTGAGCCCGACGGGTGTCCAGCAGCTCTGGATGATCGACATCTACTCGCTCGTCCTGGCCGGCCTGCTCGTGGCCATGGCCGCCATCGGCGATCGCTTCGGGCGCCGACGGAACCTGCTCATCGGCGCGGTCGTCTTCGCGATCGCCTCGGCGGCCGGTGCGCTGGCCACCGAGCCGTGGATGCTCATCGCCGCTCGCGCACTCCTCGGAGTGGGCGGAGCGATCATGATGCCGTCGACGCTGTCGCTGGTCCGCAACATGTTCCTCGACCGGCAGCAGCGCCGCTACGCGATGGCCGTCTGGGCCGCGATGGCCTCCGTGGGCGCCGCGGTCGGGCCCATCATCGGCGGCTGGGTCATCGAGACCTTCGGCTGGCGGGCGGCCTTCACGATGAACATCCCCGTCATGGTGATCCTTCTGATCCTCGGGCCGCTGCTCCTGCCGGAGAGCCGCAACCCCCGGCTCCAGAAGATCGACGTCTTCAGCATCGTCCTCTCGCTCGTCGGGATGCTCTTCGTGGTGTACGCCATCAAGACGCTCACCGGCGGCGAGGACATCGCACGGGGGATCGTCGTGCTCCTCGTCGGCCTGGCGGCGGTCGCCCTGTTCATCCGCAGGCAGCTGCGACTGGCCACCCCGCTCCTGCAGGTCAGGCTCTTCAGGGTGCGCTACTTCCGCGGAGCCGTGATCGCCGACCTCCTGGCGATCTTCGCGATGGTCGGCGCGCTGGTCGCGCTCGTCCAGCACCTCCAGCTCGTCCTCGGGCTCACCCCGCTGCAGTCCTCGCTCTGGCTCATGCCCCAGGCGATCCTCGCCGCGGGCGCGAGCTTCGCCGCCGCGATCATGGTCAAGCGCGTCCTGCCGGCCTACGTCATCTCCGCGGGACTCGTGATCGCGGCGCTCGGGTTCGGGCTGACCCTCTTCCTGACGCCGACCTCGAGCCCCGCTCTCGTCGCGGCCTCGCTCGGGCTCGTCTCGCTCGGAGCCGGCATGGCGCTGGCCCTGAGCAACGACATCATCATGAGCTCCGTCCAGCCCGAACGCGCCGGGCAGGCCGCCGCGACCTCGGAGACCGCGTACGAGCTCGGCACGACGCTCGGCACCGCCGTGCTGGGCGGGGTGCTCGTCTCCTGGTACACCCGGACCGTCATGGACGGGACCGCTGCCCTCGACCTGTCGTCGTCCGTCGCCGAGCGGGCGTCCTCGACGATGGCAGAGGCCCTGCTGGTCGCCGGGGAGGTCGGTGGCAGCACCGGCGCGGCGATCCTCGAGATCGCCCGGTCGGCGTTCACCGAGGCGATCACGGTCACCGGCATCGCCGGTGGCGTGGTGATGGTGCTGGCCGCGGTCTGGGCGCTGGTGACGCTTCGCGGCGCATCGGCGCACGAGGACCTCGCGTCCGAGCACGAGGAGGAGGTCCGGTAAGACCGTCGGACGACGCGCGGCCACGCACGGTTCACCGTGCGTGGCCGCGCTTCGTTCACTCCGCCGGCACCGACGACGAGCGGCGCAGGACGTCGCGCTGCACCGGGCTGTAGAGCTCGGCGACCGCTGCGGCGACCGTGGCCCGCAGGGCCGGTGGCGCGGTCTCCGGGCTGCGCCAGTGCGGACCCCCGTCGGTCAGCAGCGCCGCGACCCGGTCGCGGGTCGCCTCCGACGCGTCCGGCCCCAGGTCGTCGAACGCCCGCCGGGTCCCGGCGGGCTCGGTCACGACCATGGCCCGCAGCCGGGTCAGGTGTTCCGCGCCGGAGATGCGAGCGAGGATGTGGACGAGCGAGCGGTCCGCGGCCGAGAGCTCTGCGGCGATCGCCTCGAAGCCACGGGGCGTGTCCGGCGGGGCGTTCTCCCGCAGGATCGCGGCCACGTCCGAGCGCGCACGCTGCAGACGCTCGAGGTCGGCCTCCAGGGCCTGGTCGACACCATGCAACGCCAGGGTCTGACGGCGTTCGACATCGGCGACCTGCGCGAGCGGGACACCCAGCTCGGCGAACCGCCGCAGGCGGATCAACCTGACCAGATGGTGCACCCGGTACTGCTTGTACCCGTTGTGCCGTCGCTCCGGCACCTCGAGGAGCCCCACGGCGTGATAATGCCGCACGGTGTTGACCGTCGTCCCCGCGAGAGCCGCCAGCTCCCGGGTGCTCCACTCCATGACGTCCTCCTCGTTCGGCGAAAGGGTGGGGCCCCGCCACCGGGTGGGGTACGCCGCCGCGCGGTGATCCCACCCGCCCTCCTGGGTAACGTCTCATCGAGCGCCCGCGCTCGGCGTCGGTGAGGACTACGTAAACGTCCCGTCGCTTGACCCTGTGGTCGGCACACAGCGTTCGCTGAGATGCGAGGTGCGCCGCGTACGGCGCACCCGGAGCGAAGGAGCACCGTGCCGACACCCACCGTCGTCCTGGTGCACGGAGCGTTCGCCGACTCGTCGAGCTGGAACGAGGTCGTCGCCCGCATGGACGAGGACGACGTGCCCGTCGTCGCCGTCGCGAACCCGTTGCGCGGACTCGCCGAGGACGCCCGCTACCTGTCGGACGTCCTGGACGCGGTCGCGGGAGAGGTCGTCCTCGTCGGGCACTGCTACGGCGGGATGGTGATCACCGAGGCGGGATCGCGCGACGCCGTCACCGCGCTCGTCTACGTGTCCGCCTTCGCACCCGACCACGGCGAGAGCGCCGACGAGCTCTCCCGCCGGTTCCCGGGGAGCACGCTCGGTGACACCGTCGCGAGATACCCGGTCCGGTCGGGCGGGCGGGAGCTCGTCGTCCGGCGCGAGGCGTTCGCCGACCAGCTCGCGGCCGACGTGCCGAGGCCGCTCGCGGCGGCGATGAGCGTCACGCAGCGACCGGTGGCCGAGGGCGCGTTGTCGGACACCGTCGAGAGCACGGTGCCCGCATGGCGGACACGTCCGAGCTGGTTCGTCTACGGCGACGCGGACCGGAGCATCCCCACGGCCGTGCTGCGGTTCATGGCCGACCGGGCCGACGCCGTCGTGCGCCGGGTGCTCTGGGACGGGCCGCATGCGCTGGGGGTCTCGCGGCCGGACGACGTCGCGGACGTCATCCTGGAAGCCGTGGCCGCCGTCGGCACCGGGGGCCGGCCCGCGGACTGAGCGTCGTGCGGACCGGCCCGGCGCGCCGCTGTAGCGTCGTGCCATGAGCACACTGACGAAGGCCGAGGCGCTGAAGGCGCTCCACGAGGCCCCCGAGATCCTCCGTGTCGTGAACGTCTGGGACGCGATCAGCGCACGCACGGTCGCCGACCTGCCCGGTACGCGAGCGATCGCCACCGCCGGGCACTCCATCGCCGCGAGCCACGGGTTCGCGGACGGGGAGATCCCCTTCGACGTCGCGCTGTCCGCCCTGGCGCGGATCGTGGCGGCGACCGACCTGCCGGTGACCGCCGACCTCGACGCGGGGTTCGGCGACCCGGGAGAGTCGGTCCGCCGCGCGATCGGCGTCGGTGTGGTCGGCGCGAACGTCGAGGACCGCCTCGCGCCGCTGACGGAGTCGGTGGCGAACGTGGAGGCCATCGTGCGCGTCGCCGAGCAGGAGGGCGTCCCGTTCCAGCTCAACGCGCGCACCGACGCGCTGGTGCGCGGTGGCGACCGTCCACTGACCCAGAGCCTCGACGACGCCGTCGAACGTGGTCGGGCGTTCCTCGACGCCGGCGCGAGCCTCGTCTTCGTGCCCGGCATGCTCGACCGCGAGTCGACCCAGCGGCTCGTGGCCGGTCTCGGGCCGCGCCGGCTCAGCGTCATCGGCGTACCGGGGGCGTTGACCGCGGCCGAGTACGAGGAGCTGGGCGTCGCGCGCATCTCCTACGGCCCGCTCACGCAGCGGGTCGCGCTGCGCGCGCTGCGCGACCTGGCCACAGACCTCTACGGCGACGGCGTCGTCCCCGAGGACACTCCTGCGCTCAACTGAGGTGCGGCCGGCGCTGTCAGCGCGGCCGCACCTCCGGTCGCGTTGTCAGCGCGGCAGCGTGGCAGCGGCGACCACGACGCTGTTGACCACGACGGCGGTGACCGTCCGGGTGACCGCCTCGGCGGAGGCCGCGGCTCCCCAGCTGCCGTCCTTGAGCTCCTCGGCACGCCCGATCACGGGAGAGGTCCACGGGATCTCCGGATCGAGCTGGGGCAGGGTGCCGCTGCCGTAGAGCAAGGCAGCGAGCGCGGCGGTCCGCGGGGTCGGCTCGACCCGGTCGACGAGCACCGCGCGCACCTCACCGAGCAACCTCGCCCTGCGGCCGCTGTCGCCGTCCTCGATGGCCGTCGTCGTGAACAGACCGAGGGTCTTGCGGGTGCGCCGACGCAGATCGCCCCGTTCGACCAGCCGGTCCAGGATCGGCTGGCGCAGCGACGGGCCCGTGGCCGCCAGGACGGTCTGCACCCCCCGGGGCTTGTCCGCGACATACTCCCAGCTCGTCCGCAGGAGCGGGTCCACGGGCGGACGCTCGCCGGCGGCTCCGACGAGCAGCGAACCAGTCCGGCCGCGCAAGGTCTGCACGTGGTCACCGAGGGCCAGGTCGGCGAGGACCGCCCCGGCGAGCACGTAGTACAGGGTGCCCTCGCCGGCGATGGTTCCCGAGCCGGGCTGGAACAGCAGCAGGAGGAGATCCTCGGCCAGCATCGGCTCGCCGGTCCGGGTCGGGTCGTCGGCGCCTCGTGTGGCGGCCCGCGGGTTGTCCGGGTGCTCAGTCGTCATCTGTCGTGTCCTTCTCCTCGGGCTCTGGCATGGTCCGTTCGAGGTCGGTCGCCAGCGTGTGGGCGCGCTCGAGGACGTCGAGCTGCGCAGGGTTGTACAGGTCGTTCAGGGCATGGGCCAGGGTCTGCGCGGCGAACGACGGATCCTTGGCCAGGTGGGCCATCGGGTCGGTCAGCCACGGGTAGTCGCGGTTGTTGCGCAGGATGACCGGCGCCAGCCTGTCGACCAGCCGGCGCCGGGTGTTCTCGTCGGCGTCGGCGGGCAGCTCGTCCAGGTCGGCTCCGAGACCGTCGGTGTCTGCCTCGACGAGCTTCTGGATGTCGCTGAGCGCCGACTGGTCGTACAGCTGGGTGTAGATGTGGACGATGGACCGGTCCGCCTCCGAGAGCTGGGATGCCACGGACTCGAATCCGGCCGGGACGTCGGCCGGCACGTCGTCGCGCAGGATGACGGCGAGGTCCGCCCGCGCCTTCTCGAGCCGCGCGATGCCCTGCTGCAGCTCCGCGTCGAGGGCTTGCAGCACCTCCGAGGCGCTGTCGGCACGGGCACGGACGTCGCCGATCTGGGCGAGCGGCACACCGAGGCTGACCAGGCGCCGGATGCGGAGCAGGGTCACGAGGTGATGCACGTCGTACTGCTTGTACCCGTTGGACCGACGCTCGGGCTCCTCGAGCAGCCCGGTGCGGTGGTAGTGGCGGATCGTGTTCACCGTCGTGCCCGCGCGTTCGGCGAGCTCTCGGGTGCTCCACGCCATGTCGTCTCCTGTCGCTCAGCCGAGTGGCGGACCGCCCTCCACCGGGTGGTCTCACCCGCCCAGGAAGGACTTCAGGGCGTCGTTGACCTCGTCGCCGTGGGTCCACAGCAGCCCGTGCGGCGCGTCCTGGACCTCGACGTAGGTGGCCTCGGGCAACGCCTGACGGAACCGCCGAGCGGTCGCATCGATCGGCAAGATGTTGTCCTTCGTGCCGTGCAGGATCATCGTCGGCTTGCCCGCAGCACGCACCGCCTCGACATCACCGCGGAAGTCCTCGATCCAGGCCGGCACCACCGCATACGCAGCAACCGGAGCGCTGGCCACGGCGACGTTCCAGCTGGCCTGGACCGCCTCAGGGCTGATCAGTGAACCGAGCGTCTCGTCCAGGTTGTAGAAGTTCTTGAAGAACTCGGTGTACCAGGCATACCGGTCACTCCGAGCAGCCGCGGCGATGCCGTCGAAGACCTCCTGCGGCACCCCTTCAGGGTTGTCCTCACGCTGGACCAGGAACGGCTCGAGCGAAGCCAGGAACGCCAGCTTCGCGACCCGCTCATGACCGTACCGCGCGACGTAGCGCGCCAGCTCCCCGGTCCCCATCGAGAAACCCACCAGCACCACATCACGCAGGTCCAAGGTCTCCAGCACCGCGTTCAGGTCTGCGGCGAACGTGTCGTAGTCGTAGCCGTGGTGCACCTTCGTCGACTGGCCGAACCCGCGCCGGTCATAGGTGATCACCCGGTAGCCCTGGTCCAGCAGCTCCCTGGTCTGACGCTCCCAGCTGTGCCCGTTCAGGGGGTAACCGTGGATCAGCACCACCGGCTGCCCGGCGCCCTGGTCCTCGTAGTACAGCTCGACGGGCGCGCTGTTCTCGTTCCCTACCGTGATGTAGCCCATGGTCCTGCTCCCTTCGGTCCCGGCCGACGACGGAGACGACCGCTGGCCCCCAGTACATTCCCTGTGCCAACAACACAGTCAAGCCCTCCGTGTCGACGTCGACTCCCCAGGAATACTTGAGAGTTCAAGTCAGTTGCCGGAATCATGAGCAGACCACTTCTCGCAGCGGACACGGCCATGGGTGCCGTCACCCTCAACGTCGCCGACCTGGACGGCATGACCGCCTACTATCGCGACGAGGTGGGCCTGACCGTGCTGGAGCAGACCGGACCCGTCGTCACGCTCGGCCGGTCCGGCCGCGCCGTCGTCGTCCTGGCACACACCCCCGAGCTCCGGCACGCCTCACCCCACGAGGCCGGGCTGTTCCACACCGCGATCCTCTTCGACACGGAGGCGGCCCTGGCCGCCGCGGTCCACTCGGTCGCGCGCCGCCGCCCGGAGTCCTTCACCGGGTCCGCCGACCACCTGGTCAGCAAGGCGTTCTACTTCGACGACCCCGAGGGCAACGGCGTCGAGCTCTACTGGGACCGTGACCGGACGCAGTGGAGCTGGACGCACGGGCAGGTCGAGATGGGCACGGTGTTCCTCGATCCCGGCGCCTACCTGCGCGAGCACCTCGACGCCGGCGGGCTCGCCGGCGACCCGGTCGGCGACGCCCGGGTGGGGCACATCCACCTCTCGGTCGGCGACGTGACGACAGCCCGCGACTTCTACGCCACCCGCCTGGGCTTCGACGTGACGATGGCGTTGGGCGACCAGGCGGTGTTCGTCAGCGCCGGCGGCTACCACCACCACATGGCGATGAACGTGTGGAAGAGCCGCGGCGCGGGTCCTCGTCAGCAGACCCTCGGGCTCGGCCGGGTGGACATCGAGGTGCCCACGGCCGACGACGTCGCCGAGCTGGTCGACCGCATGAAGCACCACCGCGTCCCGGTCCGCGACGACGGCCGCACGGTCAGCATCGAGGACCCCTGGGCGAACGCGGTCAGCATCACCGCCACCCAGGGCCGGGAAGGGAATTCGTGACGCACGACCCGTACGCGCGGGTCGATCCCGACGACAGCCTCGGCCGGGCGTCGGTGTGGCGGGACCTCGTTCTCGCCACCCACGTCCTCGAGACCGCGCTGGACCGGCAGTCGCAGCGGGAGGGCGGTGTCTCGCACGGTCACTTCAAGATCCTGGTGCTCCTCCACGCCGCCGAGGGCCACACGGTCGGGCTCAAGCGCATCGCCGAGACCTTGCGTTTCTCCCCGAGCCGCATCAGCCACGCCGTGACCGCCCTGGAGCGCCAGGGGCTCGTCGAGCGCCGCCCGGCGACGAGCGGACGGCGCGCCTACGACGCCGTACTGACCAGCGACGGACGCCGCGTGGTCGGCCGGGTGCTCCGCTCTCAGCGGCGCGAGATCCGCGACCCGCTCCTGGACGCGCTCGGCGGGCTCGGCACCGCCGCGCTCGGCGACCTCAGCGCACGCATCATCGGTCTCCTCGACGGCGGCGCCCGCCCGCCGGAGGAATGACGTCCACCAGGTCGAGGAACGCCAGCGCCGCCGGGCTCGGGTTGAGGTCGCTCCATGCGAGGTGCTGAACCCTGGACGGGCCGCGCGTCACCCGCAGCGCCGTCACGCTGTCGGCCCCGGTGACCAACGGCTCCGGCAGCATGGCGACCGCCAGACCCTCCCGGACGAGGCCGATCAGGAGATCGCTCGACGGCGCCTCGAAGGCGACCGCGCGCTGCAGCCCCGCCGCCGCGAACGCGCGGTCGCTCTGCGCCCGCCCCGGTGACCCGGACGGGAAGTCGGCGAACTGCTCGTCCGCGAGCGCCTCGAGGTCGATGCGCGAACGCCCGGCGAGCGCATGGCCCGACCCGACGGCGGCCACCAGCCGCTCCCGGACCAGCTCTCGGTGGGCGACGCCCGACGGCGGGACCTCGTCAGGCAGGCCGAGCACCGCGACGTCGGCCTCGCCGGCCCGGACGGCCACCATGAGCGCGTCGCTGGCGTCCACCCGCAGCGACACCGCCACGTGCGGGTGGGCGGACCGGAACCTCCGCAGCACGGCCGGCACGTCGAACGCCGTCACCGTGGGGATGATGCCGAGCCGCAGGGTTCCCCGCACCAGGCCGGCCGCCGCGGCGGCGTCGACCCCGGCGCGCTCCGCGGCCTCCAGCGCGGCCCGCGCCGAGACCAGGAAGGCCTCCCCCGCGGCGGTGATCTCCACCCGTCGGCTGGTGCGGGCGAACAGCCGGACGCCGAGCTCCCGCTCGAGGGCGGCGACCTGGTGGCTCAGCGCCGACTGCACGACGAAGCACCGCTCGGCGGCCCGGGTGAAGTTCCCCGCCTCCGCGACGGCGACCACGTAGCGCATCTGCTGCAGCTCCATCGATCTATCGTGAGTCACGATTGAAGCGGTGACAAGCATGTGTTGGACTCATGGCCGGCCCGGAAAGCACGCTGGATCCATGACCTCCACCGCACCACCACCGCGCTCGACGACGCCGCTCCTGCCCGCGACGCCCGTCGCGGGCGCATCGTGGCGCACCACGGCCCTGACCGCCGTCACCCCGATCGTGTGGGGCACCACCTACCTCGTGACCACCGAGCTGCTGCCGCCAGGCCACCCCGTGTTCGCGGCCGCCGCGCGCGCCCTGCCCGCCGGGCTGCTCGCCCTCGCCCTGACCCGCACGCTGCCGCGAGGGTCGTGGTGGTGGCGCTCCGCCGTCCTCGGCGTGCTCAACATCGGGGCGTTCTTCCCCCTGCTCTTCGTCGCCGCCGAACGGCTGCCCGGTGGCGTCGCGGCGACCCTGGGGGCCGCGATACCGCTCCTCGCCACCGTCCTCGCCGTCGTCGTCCTGGGCGAGAGGTGGTCGCGATGGCGGCTCGCCTGGGGGACCGTCGGGGTGCTGGGCGTCGGGTTCGTCGTCCTCGGGCCCGACGCCGCCCTCGACCCGGTCGGGATCGTGGCCGGCCTCGGGGGTGCGGCCGCCATGGCGCTCGGCGTCACGCTCACCAAGAAGTGGGGGCCACCGCCCGGCGTCGGCCCGATGGCGTTCGCCGGCTGGCTGCTCACCGCCGGCGGCCTCGCCCTGGTCCCGCCGGCCCTGGTGGAGGGCGTCCCGACGCACGTCGACGGCCCTGCGCTGGGCGGCTACCTCTGGCTCGGGATCGTCGGCGGGCTCGTGGCCTACACGCTCTGGTTCTCGGGTATCCGCCGGCTGTCCGTCCCCGCCGTGGCGTTCCTGGGGCTGCTGTCCCCGCTGACGGCGGCCGTCCTCGGCGCGGCGGTGCTCGGCCAGACGCTGGCCCCCCTGCAGCTCGTCGGGTTCGGGCTGGCACTGCTGGCGATGCTCGCCGGGCAGGTGGTCCCGCGGCGGCCCCACGCGACGGCCGTGCCCCCGACCCACGACGTCCCGGAAGGACGCTGACCATGGAGATCACCGTTATCGGCGCGACCGGGACCGTCGGCAGTCGCATCACGACCGAGGCGACGTGGCGCGGGCACCACGTCCGCGCCGTCTCTCGAGGCTCAGGGCCGGCACGCCCGGGCGTCACACCGGTCGCGGCCGACGTCGGATCGCCCCGCGCGCTGGCCGACGCCGTCGCCGGGGCGGACGCCGTCGTGCTCGCGGTCCGCCCGGCGGCCGGCCACGAAGAGGCGATCGTGGGACTCACCGAACCGGCACTCGACGCCACGGCCGCCGCCGGGGTGCCGCTCATCGTGATCGGCGGCGCCGGATCGTTGCGCACCCCCGACAACCCGGCGACGCTGGTGGCCGACGACGAGCGGTACGTCCCGCGGGCGTGGCGCGCCGTCGCGTCCGCCAGCACCGCACAGCTCCGAGCCTGCGAGCGCCGGCCGGAGGTCGACTGGACCTACCTCAGCCCTCCGGCTGTCCTGGCGCCCGGAGAGCGGACCGGTCGGTACCGGCGTGGCACGACGGTTCTTCTCAGGGCGGCTGATGGGTCGTCGCGGATCAGCGTCGAGGACCTGGCGGTCGCCGTCGTCGACGAGCTGGAGAACCCGGGCGGCGAGCGGCGGATCACCGTCAGTGCGTCGTGATCGGGCGCAGGTACAGCCCGGGATCACAACCGAGCTCGCCCGGCTCGAGCTGGATCCGGTCGAAGGCCGAGTACCGCCAGGCGGGCTCGCCGTCGGGCCGGACGCCCACGACGCAGTCGCGGGAGCGCACGACGCCGACCGTGGCGACCAGCTCGTCACCCTCGCGGTCGGCCCGCACGTCCACGAACTCGGGGAAGGCGCTACGCAGCCTGGACTCGGCGTCGGACGGGGTCGCGTCGTCGCCCAGGTCGTCCAGAGTGGCGAGCACCGTCGCCTCGGCGTCCGGACCCAGGGACGGCAGCGGCGTCGGGTCGGGCGCCGGCGCCCCGTCCAGGTCGTCCGGGCAGCCGATCTCGTCCCGAGACGCCTCGCCGTCGTGCTGGCGCGCGTGCACCGTGAACCGCCAGCAGGTCAGCGACTGCCCGGCCGTGCTCCCGGGATCGAACCACCCGCTCCGCGAGCCCCCGAACTGCGTCCGGACCGCCACCTCCACCACGGCACCCTCGTCCGTCCCGGAGTTACCCTCCCAGCCGAGCACCGTGACGCCGGGGGCGTACCCGTCGACGACGCGCTGCGCCAGGTTCTCCGCGTCGAGGGGGTCGGTGTATCCCGGCTCGAGGTCGACGGCGATCTCCTGCGCGGTGGCCTGACCCTGGCGCTCGGCGATGCGGTCGCCGTCGTCCGGGACGGTGATCTCGTAGTAGATCCAGACGACCAGCGCCACAGCCAGCGCGAGCACGACCGCGAGGGTGATCCCGACACCCTTCAGCACGCTCCGAGCAACAGTCTTCGACGACGACACGGGCCGTATCCTGCCAACCAGGTCCGCCGCAGGGGCGGAGGACCCGCCGTCGACGTGTCCTGCCTCACCAGGCCAGGCGACCTCAGCGCCGCAGCGCCCTCCGGGCCAGCGAGTTCCCCAGCCACTGCACGAGCTGGACGATCACGATGATGATCACCACGACGATCGCCGTCACGGCCCAGTCGTACTGCCGGTAGCCGTAGACGATGGCGAAGTCGCCCAGGCCGCCACCGCCCAGGTAGCCGGCGATCGCGGACATGTCGAGCACGCCCACGAACAGGAACGTGTAGCCCAGGACCAGCGGCGACAGCGCCTCGGGCACGACGACGGTCCGCACGATCCGCAACGGCGAGGCACCCATCGCTCGGGCCGCCTCGATCACGCCCGGGTCGATGGACACGAGGTTCTGCTCCACCAGCCGGGCGAACACGAACGTCGCCATGATGCACATCGCGAACGTGAACGCCTCCATGCCGATCGTGGTCCCCACGAACGCCCGGGTCAGCGGCCCGATGGCGACCAGGAAGATGAGGAACGGCACCGGCCGCACGACGTTCACGGCCACGTTGAGCACGGCGAACACGCCGCGGCTCGCCAGCAGGTTGCCAGGCCGGGACAGGTACAGCCCGAGCCCGAGCAGCAGGCCGAGGAACCCGCCGACGGCCAGGGTGATCAGCACCATGAACATGGTCTGACCGAACGCCTCCCACAGCAGGGGCACCAGGTCGGGCCTCATCGGTCGCTCCCTCCGACGGCGGGCGCCGCCGCCGTGCCGTGGTCGACGACGGCGGTCACGGCGTGCAGGCCGTCGAGCGCCGCCCGGACCGCGGCGTCGTCCCCGACCAGCTCGAGGGTGAGCGACCCGTAGGGCCGCTCCGCCACCTCGGTGATGCCGCCGTAGACGATGGTCCCCGCGACCCCCCGTTCGGCGAGGACACCCATGACCTGCGCGGACGAGCCGGCGACCTCGTCGATCCGCACGGTGACGATGCGGCCGGGGTGGCGCGCGCGGAGTCGGTCGAGCACCGCCGTCGACGGCGCGTCCCGCAGCGCGGAGGCGACGAACCGCCGGGTCACGGGCTGCCGCGGCGCGCTGAACACCTGGTACGCGTCACCGAGCTCGACCACGCGGCCGCGCTCCATGACGGCGACCCGGTGGCAGATGGACCGGACCACCTCCATCTCGTGCGTGATGACCACCACGGTGATGCCGAGCTCGCGGTTGACGCGCTGCAGCAGGGCGAGGACGTCCGCCGTCGTCTCCGGGTCGAGGGCGCTGGTGGCCTCGTCGGCCAGCAGGATGGTGGGGCTCGTCGCGAGAGCTCGGGCGATGCCGACGCGCTGCTTCTGCCCGCCGGACAGCGCCGAGGGGTAGGACGCGGCCTTGCCGGAGAGGCCGACGAAGTCGAGCAGCTCGGCGACGCGGGCGTCGCGGTCCGCGCGGGACCAGCCCGCCACCTCCAGCGGGTAGGCCACGTTGCCGGCGACCGTGCGGGATCGCAGCAGGTTGAACTGCTGGAAGATCATGCCGATCCCGGCCCGCACCGGCCGCAGCCGCGCCTCGCTCAGCCCTGTCAGGTCGGTGCCGTCGACGACGACGGAGCCCGCCGTCGTCGTCTCCAGCGCGTTGACGAGCCGCACGAGCGTGGACTTGCCGGCGCCGGAGTAGCCGATGACGCCGAAGATCTCGCCCGCCGCGATGTCGAGCGTGACGCCGTCGACGGCACGGACGGGCTCCGTACGGCGCCGCGCTCGGCCACGCGCAGGGAACTCCTTGACCGCGTCGCGGAAGCTGATGATGGTCTCGCTCACGGTTCTCTCCTTCCTGGCAGACCCGCCCTGCTCCGCGAAGTAGAGCCGCGTGTGCTCGAGAAGTGCGTCAGGGGCACTTCTCCGGTACACACGGCTCTACGTCGCGGGACCGATGGCGGTCACTCGGCGGCGAGGTCCGCCTGGATCCCGTCGAGGACGGCCTGCAGGTCGGCCGCGTCGTTGTCCTTGATGACGCCCGTCCCGCCGGAGGCGTCGAGGACGCCCTGCTCGATCTCCTCGGTGTGGAAGATGTCGACGAGCTGGTTGAGCGTCTCGTCGTCGGCGTCGGCGGCGCGCGACACCCACACGTTGATGTACGGCTCGGCGGCGGACGCGTCCGGGTCGTCCGAGTAGATGGCGTCCTCGGCGGTCAGGCCGGCGTCGCCCACGAAGTCGTTGTTGACGATCGAGGCGTCGACGTCCTGCAGCGCGAGCGCCGTCTGGGCAGCGTCCACCGGGGTGACGGTCACGCGGGACTCGTCGGCCAGGACGTCGGCCGGCGTCGAGAACGAGCTGCCGCCGTCACGCAGCGCGACGAGGCCCGCCTCCTGCAGCACGAGGAGCGCACGCGCCTGGTTGGTGTCGTCGTTGGGGATGGCGACCTCGCCGCCGGCCGGGATCTCCTCGACGCTCGCGTGCGCCGTGGAGTAGAGGCCCAAGGGGTAGACGGCGGTGGCGCCGATCGGGGTGAGGTCGTCGCCGCGCGCGTCGTTGTAGCCCGCGAGGAACTGGAGGTGCTGGAACTGGTTGAGGTCCAGGTCGCCGTCGCTGAGCCCCTGGTTGGGGAGCTGGTAGTCGGAGAAGTTCACGATCTCGACCGTGATGCCCTCCGCCGCCGCGGCGTCGGCGAACGTGTCCCAGTAGGTCTCGCCGGAGGAGACGACGCCGATGCGGATCGGGTCCTCGGCGGTGCCGCCGGCGACGGCGGCCTCGGCACCTCCGGAGCAGGCCGCGAGAGCGAGGACGGAGGCGGCCGCGCCGGCCGCGAGCAGGGTGGAGCGTACAGACATGGGTGGGTCCTTCCACGGGCACGACGGCAGCACGCCGTCGGCGGTCTCGAACAGAGGGAGAGCAGGCGGGCCGCGGCCATCAGCACGCGGCGGGCGCAGGGAGAGTGGGTGCCGTCAGCGATGCCCGACGGCGGTGCGGAGCGCTGTCAGCGCACGCACATTCGGGTGCTCCGCATCGCGGCACGGCACATCCGTCCGCGCAGCGTGGTGCGCGCGGTGCGGGGTGCGGTGGTGTCGAAGCGGTGCATGGCTCAACGAGAACACCGCGAGGGCCACTTCTCCAACTCTGAGGGGCCAAAATCTTGCCATGCGGACGTCGGTTGTCTCGCCATTCAAGAAACCGCTGGTGAGCGGGGCGCAAAGGACCCCTCGCACACCCACCAGAGCTCACTTACCCTTGCTGCCTTCCGGCCCTGGGGGAGTTCGGCGAGATGGT